>JAFYZG010000107.1 GCA_017548825.1 Oscillospiraceae bacterium | reverse complement strand
CGCCGCCGCTCCTCCTGATGTCTCATCCGCAGTCCCCCAGTTCACGGCTCCGCTAAGTCTGCCGTATTTGACCTCATCGGCTCCTACAAGCGTATTGCCCGGAAGATACATGACACCAGCCCTGCCGGTCTCAAGATCGAGATTGATCAGCATGACCATCTCGGCCAGAGCCGCGCCGCCGCTCTCCGTGACGCCGGCCACCAGGATGTTCCTGGCCGATCTCGAAGCGGGTGACGGAGTTGAGATCTTTCCGGACAGCTCCGACCCGGACCAGTACGGTCTTCTTGCAGACAGCATGGAAAGTCCTCCGAGCACCAGTGAGACCGATGCCAGGAGAACGAGTATCCTTACCGCCCAGTTTCTTCTCAATCCTGTTTCCTGTCCTTTTTTTCTTTTTCCCTGACGCAGCTGTTGTACGCGTCGAGAGTTCTCGGATCTATCACCGCGTTCCTTTCCAGGAGCTCCTCGATGGTATATCTCAGTCCTTCCAGAAGAGCTTCATACACATCGCTCTGCGCAGTTTTCCTGACTCTGACGCAGTCATCGTATTTTCTGTCTTCCGAGATATAGTCAGCCAGAAAAAGCGTTCTGTCCAGTGGCGTCATGCCTTCTCTTCCCGAAGTGTGATAGCGTATGGCGTCGCAGATGTCCTGATCCAGTCCGAGCGTCCGGGAAGCATATTCTGCCGCAGCAAAAGCATGCCAGAGAGCATGCTTTCTTGCCAGATCTTTGTCCCCAATTATATCCGAGGTACCCAGTGTTTTCAACAGAACCTCATCGCTCTCTTCCTTGAAGATATCGTGCAGGAATCCTGCCAGTTCCGCCCTGTCCGGATCGGCTCCGAATCTTGGCGCGAGTTCCCTGGCAGCTTTTGCGACGCACTGCGTGTGGTAGTAGCGTCTGTCCGACAGTCTTTCTCTTGCGAGGCTGTCCGCCTGTGTTATCGTCATCTGCTGTACAGTCCTCTTTTCCTGATATGAGTGATCACATCCTGCGGCAGATATCCTTCGACGTTTCCGCCGTTCTGTACGGTCTCTCTTATCCCGGTCGATGATACTTCCACAGGGCTGAAACTCAGAAGGATGATCCTTGCTCCCTCTTTTCTCAGTTTCTCCGCTGACTGTTCAAAAGCCCTTACCTCGTCGTCATCGCGGCATCCCGCGACCAGCGTCACCCTGGCCATGATCCTGCGGTACAGGCGCCAGTGCCCGAAGGAGGTGAGCATATCGGATCCTATCAGCATATACAGTTCGCGGCCCGGATACTTCTTGAGGAGCTTCCTGACGGTCTTAAATGTATAGCTGCGCCAGCCTTTTCCCTCCAGAGTGGATACCCGCACATTTCCGAGATCCGAGAACGCGAGTCTGGCCATCCTGACCCTGTCCCGGAACGGCGTGCTGCACCTGTCCTTGAACGGGGACAGTCCGGTGGGTATCACCAGAGTGATGTCGGGCCTGATCTCTGCGATGGCTGCCTCAAGCAGCCTGCGATGCCCCATATGAGGCGGATCGAAAGATCCGCCATAAAACAGAAGCTTTTCAGATGCCATACTGATTGATCTCTTTGTTCCTTCTGTAGATGACGAATTTCCTGCCGATCACCTGCACGCCTTCCGCTCCGAGTGCTTCCGCGACTATGGCGCAGGCTTCCCTGGCGGTGACCGGACTGTTCTCCTGGACCCCGACCTTGATCAGTTCTCTGGGTATCAGCGCTTCTTCTATGCCGCTGAGCACTGCATCGGTGACTCCGTCTTTTCCGATGTAATAACAGGCCTTTATGTTGTTTGCGAAGCTTCTGAGCCGCGCGCGTTCACTGCTGTCCATTTGATAATCCCCTGACTTTTTTTATCCCCTTCAGATAGAAGGCAAGAATGTGAGCTGCCCTCGCTCTGTGGGAGCGTCTGTCTTTTAATTCTTTTCCTATGTCCGCGAAAGAAAAGCCGTTGTTGAGGCAGAACACAGGCTCATAACCGAACCCCTCTCCCTGCCGCTCGAAGGCTATCCAGCCCTCGCATCTTCCGTGAACGATCATCTC
Source organism: Oscillospiraceae bacterium (assembly GCA_017548825.1). Lineage (GTDB taxonomy): Bacteria > Bacillota > Clostridia > Oscillospirales > Ruminococcaceae > RUG11783. The sequence goes on along the minus strand of JAFYZG010000107.1, from coordinate 7,744 downwards.
GTTCCCTTCCGCGTCTATATAGCAGAGCGATACCGCGAATCTCGCGGTCCTCTCCTCTCTCGGCACTCCCTTTAGTTTTTCAAGAAGCTTGTCGATGTTGGCTCCGTTGTTTCCGTCCGGTCCGGCGTATCTGGCGGAGAACACGCCGGGTTCCCCTCCGAGAGCATCCACAAAGAGTCCTGTGTCATCTCCGACGACCGGGCAGTGGCATTCCTCCCACACCGCTCTGGCTTTTATCCTCGCGTTGTCGTTCAGCGTGGTCCCGTTCTCATCCGGATCCACATGGATCCCCTTGTCGGCCATGGAACAGACTCTGATCCCGGACCCGGAGAAGATATCCCTGAACTCTTCCAGTTTGTTTTTGTTGTTGGTGGCGATCACCAGCTCGTCGATCTTTTTCATTCGAAGAGAGCCTCGCAGAATTCATCCGGATCGAACACCAGCAGGTCGTCTATGCCTTCTCCGACTCCGATGAACCTCACCGGTATGCCGAGCTTCTCCTTTACGGAGAAAACGCTTCCTCCCTTTGCCGTGCCGTCGAGCTTGGTGACGATGATGCCGGAGACATCCGCTGTCTCTGCGAATGCCCTAGCCTGCTCTATGGCGTTCTGTCCGGTCATCCCGTCCAGCACCAGCAGCGTCTCCACAGATGCATCCGGCGCGGCTTTTCTCACGGTCCTGGCGATCTTTCCCAGCTCATCCATGAGATTCTTCTTTGTCTGCAGTCGCCCGGCTGTATCGCAGATCACGAGATCCGCCCTGCCCGCGGCTGCGGATCTGACCGCGTCGAACACGACGGCGGACGGATCGTTCTGTCCGGAGAAGAACTCCGTGCCGCTCCTCTGTGCCCATACCTCCAGCTGTTCGGCAGCCGCTGCGCGGAAAGTATCGGCTGCCGCGATCATGACTTTTCTTCCCTGCTGCTTGTAGAATGCTGCAAGTTTGCCGGCGGCGGTGGTCTTGCCCGAACCGTTAACTCCGATAAGCATGATGACTGCGGGGTCCCCGGTGAGATCCAGTTCCCTGTCCGCTCTCAGCCTGTCGCTGCAGATCTTTTTCAGCAGCACGTTCGCGGCTTCCTCATCGGCGGCGTTGTTGTCCCTGACCGCCTTTCTGAGTTCTTCCGACACAGACATCGCCACGTCGTATCCCGCGTCCGATAGGATCATCGCCTCTTCCACGCGCTCGAAATACTCATCCGATATCTTGTCCGCTCTCACGGAATATGCAAAGTTGTTTTTTGTTTTAGTGAGGCTGGCCTTAAGTTTGTCAAACAGTCCCATCAGTTGTTCCTTCCGTTCTGTTCACTGTCAAGCACCAGCTGAGCTTCTTCCACGCTCAGCCTGAGGACCTTGGAGACGCCTTCTTCCTGCATGGTGACTCCGTACAGCACGTCAGCCTCTTCCATGGTACCCCTCTTGTGGGTGATGGCGATCAGCTGGGTGCGGTCGATCATAGTCTTGGCGTAGCGGGCGAACCTCACGACGTTGTTCTCATCCAGCGCGGAATCTATCTCGTCCAGTATGCAGAACGGCGACGGGTTCACCTCCAGCATGGCCATATAGATGGCGATGGCTACAAGCGCCTTTTCGCCTCCGGACAGGAGCGAAAGGCTCCTGATGACCTTTCCCGGCGGCTGTACATCCAGTTCGATGCCGCTTTCCAGTATATCGTTCTCGTCGGTGAGGAACAGATTAGCGTGTCCTCCGCCGAACAGCATCTTGAAGGTGTAGTGGAACTTCTCGTTTATCTCGTTGAAGCTTCTGGTGAAGATCTGCTTCATCTCGCGTTCCAGGTCGTCGATGAGCCTCAGCAGGCTCTTCCTGCTCTCGTCCACGTCGGCTATCTGCTCCGACATGAACTGGTATCTGGCGCTGACTTCCTGGTATTCCTCTATCGCAGCGACGTTCACGTTGCCGAGAGCCCTTATCCTGTTCCTGACGGAACTGACTTTCTGGCGCAGATCCGTCACGCTGGTGAATTCCACGCACAGCGGCAGTGCTTCGGCCACCGAGAGCTCGTATTCTTCCCAGAGCCTGTTCGCAGCGCTGTTGTAGTCGTTCTGCAGGGCCTGCTTTCTCTCTTCCAGCCTTGATATCTCGCTGGCGATCTTTTCCCTCTGCTCGGCGATGCCGTCCTGCTCGCCGCGTAGTTCCTGAGTGCGGCGGTCGTTCTCGTTCCTGAGTTCTCCGCTCTTTACGATCTCTGTCCTTATGTCATCGATCTCTTTCCTGGCTCCGGCGGCTTCCTGTTCAAGAGCGTCTATCTGCTTCTGACGTTCATCGTTCTCTCCCTTGATGGAAGCAATAGTCTCCTGAAGGTTGGACATTCTTCCCAGCGACTCGTCTCCTCTGAGCCTGAGGTCTTCCGCTGACTGGCGGGACCTCTCCGCGTCCTTGAGCAGTTCCGCCCTCTCGACACGTCGCTCAGTGAGCTGCTGCATGATGCCCGTGCGCTTCTCCATGATCCCGTCGGCGGAATCATTCTGAGTCAGCTGTTCTTCCAGGCGTTCCGCTTCCGACTGCAGGGCTGCGCTCTTCGCTTCCGCCCGTGTGATCTCCGCCTGCCTCTGCTGTCTTCCTGAATCGATGCTGTCCAGTTCCGCTGAGGCGGCTTCTGCGTTGGTCCTGAGGGCTTCGATCTCGTCTCTCAGCCTCTCGGCCGCCGACTCGGCTCTTATGCGGTCTTCCCTCGCCGTGATCAGTTCGGATGACACCGCGGTGAGTTCGGCCTGTGCCTTGGAGACTTCTTCTCTGGCTCTGTCAAGTTCTTCTCTCAGCGCTTCACTGTCTTTCCTCCGCTGGGCGATCTTCTTCTCCAGTTCATCTATCTCGGCCCTTCTGGAGAACATGCCCGCCTGAGCCCTGACGGAACCGCCGGTGTAAGAACCTCCGGCATTGATTATCTGGCCGTCTCTGGTGACGATCCTTATCCTGTATCTCGCTTTTCTGGCAATGGCAGACGCGTAGTCCAGATCCTCCACGATCAGAACGTTGCCCAGCAGGCTGTCCACTGCGGGGCGGTATCTTTCATCGCAGCTCACAAGCTCGCTTGCCACGCCCACTACTCCGGGATCTCCGAGGACTTCTCTGTTCTCGAATCTCCTGGCGCTCACCGTGTCAAGAGGCAGGAATGTAGCTCTGCCTGCGCGCTCGTCTCTCAGCAGACCGATCGCGGCTTTGGCGCTTCTCTCGTCATCCACGACGATATTCTGGATCGCGGCTCCGAGAGCCGTCTCTATGGCTGTCTCCAGTCCTTCATCAACAGTGAGCAGCGATCCCACGGTCCCGACTACTCCGCGCAGTCTCCTGTCATCCCTGGCGGAAAGGACCTTCCGCACCGGAGGCTGATATCCTTCGCTGCTGCTCTCAAGATCCGAAAGGAGGTTCATCCTCTGTCTCATCCTCTCGATCTCGTTCTCACATGCGGAAACCTTGTCAGCGACCTGAGTCAGTTTGTCATTTCTTGATCCGAGCCTGAGCTCGTAGCCTTTTGTCTCATTCTCTCTGGCTGTGATGTCGCCCGAGAGGTTCTCAATATACTCCTCTGTCTCTTTGAGCCTGGCGTTTCTGTCTTCCAGTCTGTCCAGTTCCGGAGGGAGCGACTCCTTTATGAAAGCCTCTCTCTCGTCCATTGTCTCTATGACGGACTGGGACGCCACTGTCTCCACTCTGAGGTCGGCGATCTCCTTCTGCAGCGCATTCAGCCTCTCGAGGCGCTCCGCTCTTATCCTGTCTGTCGACTGGGTATCCTGGGCGAGGATCTCAAGATCCTTCTCAAGGCCGGCGATGGCATCCTCGACTGCGGCAGCCTGATCTTCCTTCTGCTGTGCGTCGGCAAGCCTTGCCTGAATGTCGCTTATTATCCCGGACCCGCCTTCCGACAGCGATCTGATGTCATCTTCCAGTTCCCTGACATCCCTCTCGCCGTGCATGATATCGTTCCTTAACACGGCTATCTTAGCTTCGATCGCCGAGATAGCCGAGTTCCTGACGTCGATCTCTGCACTGAGATCGGAGGACCGTGATCCGGCAAGGCGGCTGTTCTCATACAGCTGGTCTATCTCGCCGCCGATCTCCTGGAATCTTTCATCCAGATTGCGGTAGTCCAGTCTGGCGATCTCTATCTTCTCATCTTCTTTGGAAATATTGTCTCTTGACCTTTTTATGGTATCGGAATACAGCGTGATCTCGAGCGTCCTTCTCTCTTCCGCGTATTCAAGGAACTTTTTGGCTTTTTCACTCTGTTCCCTGAGGGGTCCGACACGGCTCTCCAGTTCTCCCGCTATATCCCTCAGTCTTGACAGATTGTCCTCAGTCTGCTGGAGCTTGCGCTCCGCTTCGGTCTTGCGGAATCTGAACTTGGCGATCCCGGAGGCCTCCTCGAAGACCTCTCTGCGGTCAGAGCTCTTGCTCTCCACGACTTCGGAGATCCTGCCCTGTCCGATGACGGAATAACCGTCTCTTCCGAGTCCGGTATCCATGAACATCTCCCTGAGATCTCTCAGTCTCACGGGCGAGCCGTTGAGCATATATTCGCTGTCGCCGCTGCGGTAGTACCTTCTGGTGACGGTTATCTCCTTGCCAACATCCGGGATGCGGCTGTCGGAGTTGTCCAGACACATGGAGACCTGGGCGAATCCCATGGGATTCCTCTCAGGTGTTCCGCTGAAGATGACGTCCTCCATCTTGCCGCCGCGCAGAGATTTGGTGGACTGCTCTCCCAGCACCCACTTAACTGCGTCGCTTATGTTGCTCTTTCCGCTTCCGTTGGGTCCCACGATCCCGGTCAGCACCCGGTCGAAAGTGAGCCTGGTCTTGTCCGGAAACGATTTGAATCCCTGGATCTCGATGTATTTCAGATACACTTTTCAATGATCTCCTTACTGGAGTTTGTTGACTTTTATTCCTTTGACGCCCTCATCGGGTATCACTCTGATCCCTATTCCGCGGGATCTGAAGTATTCTATATTGCTCTTCTTCTGTCCTGTCACCTGGCTGAGCAGCCTGGGCTCGCAGCGCACCTCCGCGCTGTCGCCTTCCCGCAGCTGTATCTCCATGGCGTTGCGGAATATCCTTGACTCGCACAACTCCCCGAACGCGGGATGATAAGGTCCCGCGATCATGGAATCCACAAGGCTCTCCTCGTAGTGGAGCCCTATCCTGATGACATCTATGTCTCTGCTGCGGAACATCTCGATAAGAGACGCAGTGATATCCACTGCCTGTTCCAGTTCCAGCGGTACGTATCTTCCGGCCCTGCAGAGCGCCGCAAGAGCAGTGCCCTCGACCACGATCGTGGGGTAGATCCGGACAGTGTCAGGTCCCAGTTCCGCCAGTCTGCGCGCCGTATATCCGGCTTCCGAGGCGGGGTCAGCTGCGCCGTACATGCCGACCATCATCTGAAGCCCCAGTGAGAAGCCGGCTTCCTTTATCAGGCCGGACGCGCTCACGACACTTTCGCTGTCGTGGCCTCTGCCGTTCAGTCTGAGCACCTCGTCCGACATGCTCTGGGCACCCAGCTCCACCGACGTAACGCCGTAGTTCTTCAGAATATCCAGGATCTCTCCGTCGATGGCGTCAGGCCTGGTGGATATCCTTATGCCCGATGCCCTTCCTTCTCTTACGAACGGATATGCCGCTTCCAGCAGCTCCGTCATCAGAGCTCTGTCTATCGCGGTGAAAGATCCTCCGAAGAACGCTATCTCAGTTTCCGAGCCGTTGCCGGGAAGAAATCTGCTGCAGGTCTTCGTGACCTCTTCCGCTGTGGGTGCCTTCTGCTGACCGCTGATGCTCTTCTGGTCGCAGAACACGCACTGATGCGGACACCCGAGATGCGGCACGAAGAATGCCAGGTTGGCGTGCCTCTTCATTTGACGAGTCCCATGAGGCGCAGCGCTTCCGCAGCGGCGTTCTGCTCCGCCTGTTTCTTGCTGTGACCCGTGGCTGTGGCGATGACATTGCTGTTGAGCCAGATCTCCACGGTGAAGGTCTTGTCGTGATCCGGCCCGCTCTCAGCAGTATGCACGTATCTGAGTTTCTCCTCGGGGTTCTGCTGGATCACTTCCTGCAGCTCCGTCTTGTAGTCTCTTGACAGTTCGGCTCCGGAAGCCTCCTGCAGGACATGGCGCGCAATGAACTTCCTTGCGGCTTCGACTCCGCCGTCGAGATATATGGCGGCTATGACCGCTTCGAAGCAGTCCGACAGGATGGAATCCCTCTCGTTGCCATGGGTCTTTAGCTCGCCCTTTCCGAAGCGCATGTCCTTTCCGAGATCGATGTCTCTGGCAAACATGGCAAGCGCCGATTCGCACACCATGGCAGCGCGCTGCTTGGTTAGCTCGCCCTCCTCCACATCGGGCAGCGTTCTGTACAGATGATCGGCGACGACAGCTGAAAGAACAGCATCACCGAGGAACTCCAGTCTCTCGTTGCATCCCAGTCTGCCGAGCCCGTGCTCATTTGCGTATGACGAATGGGTCAGGGCCTCCTCCAGAAGGCTCCTGTCCTCAAATATGTATCCTATTCTCTGTTCAAGATCTGACATCGTCTCTGATCTTCCTTACCGGTTTTCTTCCAGGTATGCCTTCAGGTCGTTGAGCGCCCTTGAAGCATAGCCTGCGTATCTCTCTTTCTTGTCCCTGATCTCATCCTTGAGTCCCGGGAGTATGCCCATGTTGGCGCCCATAGGCTGGAAGTCCTTGTTGGGCGTCTTCAGGTATCTCATCAGCGCACCGAGCATCGTGGTCTCCGGCAGCGGCACGGGTTCTTCTCCCCTGAGCCTTGCCATCAGGAACCATGCCGCGAGCAGACCGCATCCTGCGCTCTCCATATAACCTTCGGTACCGCTGATCTGTCCTGCGACGTATGTGTTCTCAGTGCCATTTATCCTGAGCGTCCCGTCAAGCACCTGCGGGGCGTTCAGAAAACTGTTGCGGTGCATAACGCCGTATCTTGCAAACTCGGCATTCTCCAGCCCGGGGATCATGGAGAAGACTCTCTTCTGTTCCCCGAACTTGAGGTTGGTCTGGAAGCCCACCAGATTGAACATGGTGCCTTCCTCGTCCTCGCGTCTGAGCTGGACCGCAGCCCAGGGACGGTGTCCCGTCTCGGGATTCCTGAGTCCCACCGGCTTCATGGGACCGTATCTTATGGCGTCGTGCCCTCTCTTGGCAAGTTTTTCTATGGGCATGCATCCTTCGTATACAGGCTGTTCCTCGAAGGCGTGCAGTTCCGCGCACTCCGCGTTTATGAGCTCCTCCACGAAACTGTCATATCCGGCCTTGTCGAAGAACGCATTAAGATAATCATCCCCGCCCTGCCCGTACCGGCTCATGGAATACAGCCGGTCCATGTTCAGACTGTCGCGTGTGACTATGGGAGCTGCTGCGTCAAAGAAAAACAGTGACTCTCCTCCGGTCAGCCGCACCAGTTCTTCCGCGAGCCCTCCCTCGGTGAGCGGTCCGGTCGCTATGATAGTCGGGACTTCGGGATCTATCGATGTCACTTCCTCATTGCGGATCTCGATATTTTCCCTGGATCTGACCCCATCGGTCACCCCCTGCGAGAACAGTTCGCGGTCGACGGCAAGCGCTCCGCCTGCGGGGACCCTGCAGCTGTCCGCCACTTTCAGACACACCGATCCGAGCAGCCTCATCTCAGCCTTGAGCAGACCGGAAGCGCTCTCCACCCTGTCCGCTTTGAATGAGTTGGAACACACCAGCTCAGCGAACTTCTCCGACTTG
>JAFYZG010000106.1 GCA_017548825.1 Oscillospiraceae bacterium | reverse complement strand
TTTGCATATTGTAGATCGTTATTATTCTTTGCACGCATCAACGAATGACCTGAACAGTTTTTTGCTGTTCTCGTCGTTCTTGAAGAGCATCTCAGGATGCCACTGGACCGCCCAGAAGTACTCGGGACCGGGACGGTAGAACGCTTCCAGAAGCCCGTCGGTCGTCCATGCCATCGGAACGAGCCCGGGAGCGAGATCCTTCACTGCCTGGTGATGGAAACTGTTGACCATTATCGGACTGTCTCCGAGAAGACCGGCAAGGGGAGATCCGGGGACAATGTCCACCTGATGTGTCGGAACGGGATAGGGTTCAGACTGGTGGTGGGCGATCACTGTATCATACTGAGTCGGAATATCCTGGTAAAGGGTGCCTCCCAATGCCGCGTTGAGAAACTGGATGCCTCTGCAGATGCCGAAGATAGGCTTATGCAGTTCCATGGCTTTTTTGAAGACCAGCAGCTCGAGACGGTCGCGCTCTTTGCTGACATCCTCCAGCTGGGGAAGAGGCTCCTCTCCGTATATGGAGGGGGAGATGTCGTGACCTCCCGTGAACATGATGCCGTCGCACATCTCCGTGAGCTGGGCTACCAGTTCTTCGTCCTCAGTGAACGGGAAGACCACCGGCGCACCGCCGGCTTCCATTACGCCTTCCAGATATTCAAGTCTCATCCACAGGTGTTCTTTTTCCGTTCTCCACAGCGGCGTCACGCCAATCAAAGGTCTCATGTCGTTCTCCGTAGTCCTTATAGTATTTTTAGCAATAATACCATATACGTACGGAAAAACGATAGCGCCGCTTTGCCAGCGCTTGACTGATATGATATATTAAATCGCCGGAAGAAAAGAAAGGAGGCGGATACATGAGGATACTCGCAGCGGATTACGGCGATGCCAGGACAGGACTCGCGGTGTGCGATTCAAACGAGACTATAGCCAGTCCTATAGGCAACGCGGAAGGCAAGGGACTGTTTGCCGTCGCAGCATCGACTGCGGCTAAGGCGCTGGAGCGCGGAGCGGGGATGGTCGTGGTGGGACTTCCCGTCAACATGGACGGAACGGAAGGCCCCAGAGCCGCAAAGTGCAGGAAATTCGCCGCCGCCCTGGAAAGGGAGCTGGAAGGCAGGGAAGTGGAGGTGGTCCTCTGGGATGAGAGAAGCACAACGGTACAGGCCTACAGGAACCTGCTCGCAGCCGACGTCTCTGGAAAGAAGAAACGCGGGCTGATAGACTCGGAGGCCGCCCGGATAATCCTTGACAGCTATCTCAGTTTCAGAAGGAATCAGAAACAGAACGAAGAGTAAAATAATAGCCGCAGCGGATCGTTCCGATGCGGCTTTTCTGCAGTATGTGGTCTATTTACATATAATAGTCGAAAAGCACCTTGAGACCAATGAAGATCAGGATGCAGCCACCCAGTACTGACGCTCGGCTGCCGATCTTCTCGCCCAGTTTTTTGCCTATCCTGAGGCCTGCGATGCAGACCAGGAAAGTCACGACACCGGCTATGACTGCGACCAGGAGCGCCTTTCCGAAATGGTAGTCCGCTATCGTCAGTCCCACCGAGAGCGCGTCGATGGCGGTGGCGACGCCCTGGAATGCCAGCTGCGGTCCGGTCACAGGATGGTCGATGACCTCAGCAGACTCGCCGCCGGAGAGGCCTTCCTTTATCATATTGCCGCCGATCCACGCCAGCATTATGAGAGCGGCCCAGGGTATGATCTTCTCCAGAAACATAAAAACGCTCAGCAGAGTGTGTACCAGGAACCATCCGATCAGAGGGAAGGCTGCCTGGCAGAAACCAAAGGTGCCTGCGATCAGCAGGCCTTTTCTTTTTGACATGTCGGGCTCGGCCAGCGTGTCCGCGATGGAGACCGAGAATGAATCCATAGCGAGACCGAAACCCAGGAGGATGTTCTGTATGTAAAAGGAAAGATCCATACTTGCTCCGCTTTGAAAGAATTCCCCGGACCTCGATATGTCCGGGGAATTCATATTGTACCTGTTATTCAGATGCCAGTCAAACCGTGTTCTTTATGTCCAGATAGAGGTATTTGTAGCTCTCGGCGGATCTGCTCCAGCTCGTGTCGCATCTCATCGCCCTCGTCCTTACCTCTTTCCAGGCATCCCAGTCATAGTACAGATCCTTTGCGCGGATCATCGCGCCGTACAGATCCCACGGTTCGTAGTTCTGGAACGTGAAGCCCCATCCCTGTCCGTCGCCGCAGTCCCTGACACTGTCGGAGAGACCGCCGGTCTTCCTGACGATCGGGACCGTGCCGTAGCGCATCGCCTGCATCTGAGCAAGTCCGCAGGGCTCTGTCTTGGAGGGCATCAGGAATATGTCGGCTCCAGCATACATCCTCTTTGACAGCGCTGTGTTATATGCGATCCTGGCGGAGCAGCTTCCCGGATAACGGGCTGACATCTCGCTGAAGATCTGTTCGTATTTGCTGTCGCCGGTGCCGAGTATGGCCACCTGGATGCCGTTCTTTATTACTTCGTCCATGATCGGAGCCAGCAGGTCGACGCCTTTCTGCTCGGTCAGTCTTGCTATCATGACCGCCAGAGGTCTGCCGTCGTCATCCAGGCCGAACTCACTGAGGACATCCTTCTTGCAGGCAAGCTTGCCCTCCTGGTCGTCGGCGGAGTAGTTGGCTGCGATAGCGGGATCGGTCTCGGGATTCCAGGTGTCGAAATCGATTCCGTTGAGGATCCCGCAGAGCTTGAACTGAAGTCCCTTGAGAAGGGGATCCAGCCCGAAGGAATACCAGGGATCCAGTATCTCGCCGGCATATGTCGGACTCACGGTATTGACCTTGTCTGACAGCTCTATCGCCGCCTTCATGAGGTTCAGGCATCCGTCCCATGTCATGAGGGGAAGATCCGATTCCGGAAGACCGAAGATGTCCCCGAGGATATACGGATCATACTGTCCCTGGAACTGTATGTTATGGATGGTGAACAGGGTCTTGACCGCAGCCAGCTTGCCGACCCACCTGTAATCGCGCAGGTACACCGGGATCATGGCGGTCTGCCAGTCGTTGCAGTGGATTATGTCAGGCTCGAAGTCTATCCTGCAAAGAGCCTCGATGACCGCTTTAGAGAAGAACGCGAAGCGCTCTCCGTCGTCGTACTCGCCATAAAGCGAATCGCGCATGAAGTACTGCTCGTTGTCGATGAAGTAGTAGGTCACGCCTCTGTCCTTGAGCTCGAAGATACCGCAGTATGCGCTCCTCCAGCTGAGTGAGACATAACAGTAGGTGACGAACCTCATCTTGTCCCTCCAGGCTTTGCTGACCGAGCCGTAGAGGGGAAGGATGACGCGCACGTCGCAGTTGCTCCTGTTGAGATAGACGGGCAGGGAACCGGCTACGTCTGCAAGACCGCCGGAGGCAGCGAAGGGAGCGACTTCGCTGGATGCGAAGAGCACTCTGACTTCGGGGTCCTTTTTCCTGCTTCTTGTGGCCTTTGGCTTCGTTTCAGAAGAGGTCTTCGTGGCCTTTGCGGTCACGGTAGCGGCAGCGTCCGCTGCTGTTGCTTTCTTTCTCGGCATGTTCAAACCACACTTTTCTTTTTGATGTAGAGGGGATATTCGGGATCCCCGGCCAGTTTCTTGCCTTTCGTCACGGTGACATCCTTGTCGGTGACCACGCACTCAAGATCGGCTCCCGCGCAGACATGAGTGTTCTGCATGATGACGCTGTTTCTTACCACTGCGCCTTTCTCGATCACGACGCCGCGGAACAGTATGCAGTTTTCGACGGTTCCCTCTATGGTGCAGCCGTCGGCGACGAAACTGTTTTTGGCGCTGCAGCCGATGCTGTAGCGGACAGGGGGTGAGTCATGGATCTTGGTGTATATCGTCTGTCTGCCGAACAGTTTTGAAGTGGTGTCGGGATCCGTGAGCTCGAGGCTGATCCTGTAGTAGCTCTTGAGGCCTGTGATCCTGCGGACATAGTCAGTATATCTGTAGACCATGACCTTGAGCTCACCGAGCTGATCGAGAAGTATATCTCTTTCGAAGAAGGTCTTAGCATGAGCGTGCGCTTCCTCTATCAGCTCAAGAAGCTTGAGCCTGCCGACGACGAAAATGTTCATGCTCTGCAGATAGTTCTCGTCAAACCTGTTGATCATGATGTCCTTGACGGCGCCATCCTCATCGCAGCTGACGGAGATGACGTTGGATACGTTCTCGGGATCCGGATCTGGATCTCTGCATACCATCGTGACATCTGCGCCGGTCCTGACGTGGCGGTCGATAATGTCGGCAAAATCGGGGGAACAGACATGGTCTGTGTCGGCAAACAGGACCAGTTCACAGGTGGAGTGTTCTATGAAATCGCGCACGGCATAGAGAGCTTCTATCCTTCCGTGAAAAGCGGTGTTTCCGTCTGAACTGGTGTAGGAAAATGGGGAGAGGATGGAGATCCCGCGCCTTCTGGCAAGGTCCCAGTCTCTTCCAGCCCCTATATGGTCCACAAGGCTCTGGTAGTTGCTCTTGGTGACTACACCGACCTCTGAGATCCCGGCGTGGACCATCGCTGACAGTGCAAAGTCCACCAGGCGGTAGCGCCCTCCGAAGGGAAGCGACGCCATGGAGCGTTCCTGCGTCATCTCGCGGACGGAATTTTCGTGCATGTTGGCAAATATGATTCCAAGAGTGTCATGCGTCAGCATCTCACTTCGCCCTCCTTTACATCGTCATAGATCATCGCGCCGGCTTTTATCTCGGCATTCTTTCCGACTTTGAGTCCCGGTCCCACGACCGCGATGCCCCATTTGTCGATATCGGTGAAATCTTCCGGACTCTCGCCGACGACTGAACCGGAACCGACCGTACTGTTTTCGGCGATGATGGAATATCTGACCTTTGCTCCTTTTTCCACTCTGGCTCCGGGGAGCAGCAGGCTGAAGGCTACCTCGGCGCCTTCCTCCACATATGCTCCTCCGAACAGAACGGAGGTCTCGACGTCTCCGTACACCTGGCTTCCCTCGGTGATGAGGGAGTTCTCCACCTTGGCTGTGGATGAGATGAAGTGCGGAGGCAGTGACTGCGGCCTTGAATAGATCTTGCTGTCCTTGGCCCAGACGTCGAAGGGCCTGCTGGGGTTCAGAAGATCCATGTTGGCGTCCCAGAGGCTTGCTATGGTTCCGACGTCCTTCCAGTATCCCTCGAAGCGGTATGCCTGCATCTTCTTGCCGTCGTTGAGCAGAGCGGGGATCACGTTCTTTCCGAAGTCGTGCTCGCTTTCCGGATCCGCGTCGTCCCTGAGCAGATACTCTCTGAGGACGTCCCAGCTGAAGATATATATTCCCATGGAGGCGAGGTCGCTCTTGGGGTTCTTGGGCTTCTCCTCGAACTCGTAGATGACGTCGTTCTCGTCCGCGTTCATGATGCCGAACCTGGAGGCCTCCTCCATCGGCACCTTCATGACAGAGATGGTGCAGTCGGCGTGGGCCGCCTTGTGCACGTCCAGCATGCTGCGGTAGTCCATCTTGTAGATGTGGTCGCCGGAGAGGATGAGGACATACTGGGGATCGTACCTGTCGATGAAGCGGATGTTCTGGCATATCGCATTCGCGGTGCCGAGATACCAGTCGCTGCCGCTGGCCTTCTGATAGGGGGGCAGCACATGCACGCCACCGTCCAGACGGTCCAGATCCCAGGGCTTTCCGTTGCCTATGTACTCATTTAGCTCAAGAGGCTGATACTGTGTCAGCACACCGACGGTGTCGATGCCTGAGTTGGTGCAGTTGGAGAGAGGAAAGTCTATGATGCGGTATTTTCCTCCGTATGGAACTGCCGGCTTGGCGATGTTCTGCGTCAGGGCATACAGCCTGCTGCCCTGGCCTCCCGCGAGAAGCATCGCGACACATTCTTTCATTGCTGCGTCCTCCTGGTGTTCGTTTTGGGTGCTTCAAGATAGATCGCCGACATAGGCGGCAGATCCATGCATATCGAATTATCGAAACCGTTGTACGGTGTTTCGTCTGATCTGTATGTCAGGATGTCCGGTCTGGCGCTCCCGCCGAAATCGGTGAGCTCCGAGTTGAGCAGGATCCTGTAGCTGCCGGGATAGGGGACGCCAAGACGGTAGTACTTGCGCTCCACCGGAGCGAAGTTGCAGAGCACCACCACCGCAGATCCGTCCGAAGCGAATCTGATGAAGGACAGGCAGTTGCGGTCCGCGTCGTCGGCGTTGATCCATCTGAATCCGTCCCAGCTGTCGTCCTGGTCCCAGAACTGCGGCATGTTCCTGTAGATGCGGAACAGTTCCTTCATATAGGACTGGAAGCGGCGGTGCTTGTCGTAATCCAGCAGCAGCCAGTCCAGCCCTTCCGCGTAACGCCACTCTATGAACTGGGCGAACTCGTTGCCCATGAACGTCAGTTTCTTGCCGGGATGGGCGAACATGTATGCATAGAACGCTCTGAGGTTCGCGAACTTCTGGTCGTAGTCCCCGGGCATCTTCTCTATCATGGAGCGCTTGCCGTGGACGATCTCGTCGTGGGAGATCGGAAGGATATAGTTCTCGGAATAGGCGTACATCATGGAGAAGGTGAGCTTGTTGTGTACTCCTTTGCGGAAGAACGGATCGGTCTCGCAGTAGCTGAGCGTATCGTTCATCCACCCCATGTTCCATTTGTAGTTGAAACCGAGCCCTCCGACAGAGGTGGGCTTGGTTACCATGGGCCAGGCGGTGGATTCCTCCGCTGCCATGATGGCATTGGGGAATCTGGCATAAATCTGGTCGTTTAGTTTCCTGAGGAAGGCGATGGCCTCCAGATTCTCGCGCCCGCCCTGGGAGTTGGGAGACCACTCTCCGTCTCTGCGGTCGTAGTCCAGATACAGCATGGAGGCGACAGCGTCCACTCTTAGTCCGTCGATGTGATAGGTGTCGAGCCAGTTGACGGCACTGCTTATAAGGAAGCTCTGGATCTCGGTCCTGCCGTAGTCAAATACCCTGGTGCCCCATCCCTTATGCTCCATGCGGTAGGGATTGCTGTCTTCGTAGCAGTAACCGCCGTCGAACTCGCAGAGTCCGTGAGCATCCTTGGG
>JAFYZG010000105.1 GCA_017548825.1 Oscillospiraceae bacterium | reverse complement strand
GTGAAGGCCTATTCCACCTGCGTGGGAGAAGGCCCCTTCGTCAGCGAGACGAGCGGACCTGAGGCGGAGAGGCTCAGGGAAGTGGGAGCAGAGTACGGCGCCAAGACCGGACGGGCCCGCAGGATCGGAGCGTATGACTGCGTGGCAACGAGGCACGGAGTCATCAGACAGGCGGCTACAGAGATCGCCCTGACCAAGCTGGATGTGCTCAGCTATATGGACAGGATTCCGGTGTGCACCGCATATAAAGTGGACGGTGAACTGACGGACGAATTCCCGTTCCCCTCCGCGCTGGACAGCGCGGAACCTGTGATAGAATATCTGGAGGGATGGAAATGCGACATCTCTTCCGTCAGGAACTGGGAAGACCTTCCCAAGGCAGCCAGGGACTATGTCTCCTTCATAGAGGAGTCTGCCGGATGCCCGGTGGTATACGTCTCGGTGGGACCGGAGAGGGACAGCATCATCATCCGTGAGAACAGAAAGGAAGAGTGGCTCAGCGAACACAATAGCTGAGATGCTCGCAGGGAGAAAGATGACTGACAGGTTCGAGTCTCCTCTGTCGACCAGATATGCGTCGCAGCGAATGACATCACTTTTTTCTCAGGATACAAGGTACCGCACATGGCGCAGGCTGTGGGCGGTACTGGCGCGTACAGAGATGGAACTGGGACTGCCCATCACGCAGGATCAGGTCGATGAACTGTTCGCTCATATAGAAGACATAGATTACAAACTGGTGAGACAGAGGGAGAAGGAGGTGCGCCACGACGTGATGGCGCATGTCTGGGCCTACGGAAAGGCCGCTCCTTCCGCGGCGGGGATCATACACCTCGGGGCGACCAGCTGCTACGTCACCGACAACGCGGACCTCATCATCTACCGCGACGCGCTGTCGCTGGTCAGGGATGAGCTCAGGGAACTGCTCAGCTGTCTTGCGCAGTTTGCCGACAGATACAAGGGGCTGCCGGTGGCGGGATACACGCATTACCAGCCGGCTCAGCCCGTTACCGCGGGCAAGAGGGCGGCGCTCTGGATGCAGGATCTGTTCGAGGATCTGCAGGACACGGAGCACGTCATCTCCGGCATGAAGTTCCTCGGCAGCAGGGGAGCCACCGGGACGGAAGCCAGCTATATGGATCTGTTCGACGGGGACGGAGGGAAGATCGACGAGATGAACCGCCGCATCGCGGAGCAGTTCGGATTCGCCGAGTGCTACCCGGTCTGCGGACAGACGTATCCCAGACAGCTGGACAGCAGGATTATCAACGTGCTGTCCTGCATTGCGCATAGCTGCTACAAGATGGCCCAGGATATAAGGCTGCTGCAGCATGACAGACAGCTGGAGGAACCCTTTGAGGATGAGCAGATAGGTTCCTCGGCGATGGCATATAAGCGCAATCCCATGCGCTGCGAGAGGATCTGCTCGCTGGCGAGATATCTGATGACACTGCCGTCCGACACGGCCATGACGGCATCCGTGCAGTTCCTGGAGAGGACGCTGGATGACTCCGCAGGACGGCGCATCGTCATGCCGGAGGCGTTCCTCTGCGCGGACGCGGTGATCAGACTTGCGTGCAACGTGGTCTCGGGACTGCGGGTAAACGAGAAGGTATCTGACAGGACCCTCAGGGACCTGCTTCCGTTCATGGCTACAGAGAACATCCTCATGGAGGCGGTGAAACGCGGAGGAGACAGGCAGGATCTGCATGAGCACATCCGCAGGATCTCCATGGAGGCCGTAAAGGCCAGGGATGAGGGAGAAGAATATGACCTCATAGGAAAACTGGCGGAGGACGATGCGCTGGGAATGACGAGGGACGAACTGGACGGAGTTCTGGATCCCTCGCTGTACACCGGGAGGTGTTCCGAACAGGTCACGGCGTTCCTTGAGAAGGTCAGGCCGTTTATAGAGGCACACACGGATATTGATTACAGCATAGAAGTCTGACGGGAGGTATTTGCAGGTGGATACGGTACTTGTTCTGGATTTCGGAGGCCAGTACAGCCAGCTCATAGCCAGAAGGATCCGCGAGCAGCACGTATATGCTGTGATCGAGTCTTTCCGGCAGATGACCGTTGAGGAGATCGTCTCCAGGGGATACCGCGGTATAGTCATGACCGGCGGGCCCAACAGCGTCAACGATCCCGAGTCCCCGCACTTTGACCCGGCGTTGCTGGATGCGGGCATACCGATACTCGGCATCTGCTACGGAGCACAGCTCATGGCGCAGATGGCGGGAGGGACCGTCACGGCAGCGGGAGCCGAAGGCGAGTACGGAAGGACTCAGCTGACTGTCAGGGAGAGCGCGCTGTTCAGGGGAGTGGAGGAGACCAGCATATGCTGGATGAGCCACAGGGACAGGATCACCGAAGCACCGGAATGGTTCGGGATCACTGCGACCACACCGCAGTGCGGCTGCGCCGGCATGTCGGATGAATCCAGAAGGCTCTTCGCCGTGCAGTTCCACCCGGAGGTGACGCACACGAGATACGGCACCCAGATATTCTCAAACTTCCTGGATATCTGCGGATGCGACAGGCAGTGGGTCATGTCCAGATTCGTGGCGGATACCGTTGAGAGGCTACGCAGCGAACTGAAAGGAAAAAGAGTGCTGATGGCGCTGTCCGGGGGAGTGGATTCCTCGGTGACGGCGGCTTTGCTTGGAAAGGCGATCGGAAGCGACCTCACCTGCGTGTTCGTGGACCACGGCCTGCTCAGGAAGGGCGAGCCGGAAGCGGTGGAAGACGTGTTCCGCAGCAGGCTGGGAGACGGACTGGTCTGCGTGGACGCAAGGGAGAGGTTCCTCAGGGAACTGTCTGGAGTGACGGATCCCGAGAAGAAGAGAAAGATAATCGGTGAGCAGTTCATCCGCGTGTTCGAGGAGACCGCAAACAGTCTCGGCGGGTTCGACCTGCTGGCGCAGGGGACCATATATCCCGACGTCATAGAGAGCGGCAAGGGTGATTCCGCGGTCATAAAGAGCCACCACAACGTGGGAGGCATCCCCAGCGACGTGAAGTTCGACGGCATCGTGGAGCCTCTGAGAGACCTGTTCAAGGACGAGGTCCGCAGAGTCGGACTGGAGCTGGAACTGCCCGATCATATAGTAAAGAGACAGCCCTTCC
>JAFYZG010000104.1 GCA_017548825.1 Oscillospiraceae bacterium | reverse complement strand
GTCCTTTCCTGCCTGTCTGAGCCCAACAGCGATCCCACATACGACCTGTTCGTCGGCGGACTCCTCGGAGGCCACTCCGGCGGTGAGATACATAAGGAAAAGGGCAACGCCAACGTGCTGGCGGTCAGGATCATCAAGGAGATGATGCTGGCGGGCACGGATATAAACATAGTCAGCATCAACGGAGGCCTCAAGGAGAACGCGATCCCCAGGGAATGCGACATCGTATTCACCACGAGCACGCCCGCGGACAAACTCAGCGAGATCATGGCTCCCATCGCTGCGGCGATAGCCACCGAGCTGGAGTTCTCAGACCCGGGCTTCTCGGCGACGCTGACAGAGACAGAGAGAGCAAAGACAAAATTCTCCACAGCATCCACCGAGAGAGTGATCAACTACCTGTACCTGATCCCCAACGGTTTCCAGCACCGCTCCATGGCGATAGAAGGCCTGACGGTAACGTCCCTCAACCTCGGCATCGTCCGCACGCAGGGCAACCAGGTCATCGCCACCGACTCGCTGAGAAGCGCGATCGCCAGCGGAACCAGGGATCTCATCAACAAGATGCGCACCCTCGCCGGAGTCTATAACGCGAACCTGAACATCAGTTCCTCCTATCCCGGCTGGAACTACAGTCCGGTATCCGATCTGCGTGACAAACTTGCTGTTGTGCTCCAAAACGAACTTGGGGTAGAATTGAAGTGTCAGGCAACGCACGGAGGAAACGAGTGCGGCATCTTCAACTCCCTTGGTCTTGAGGACATCGTCACTTACGGTCCCATATCGGAACACATCCACACACCTGACGAAAGACTTAATCTGGAATCCTTCGACAGATCTTACAGAGTACTCACAGGACTAGTTAAGGAGTGTAAATAATCATGGCAAAAAGAGTTCTTGTCCTTTCCGGCGCGAGCTCAGTCGGAAAGGGAGCTATCAGGGATCTTCTGCTCGAGGATAAGGACCTCGACCTGAGATTCGTGGTATCCATCACCACCCGTCCCAAGAAGGAGAACGAGGTGGACGGCGAGAAGTACTACTTCGTCGACTACAAGTATTTCGCCAAGGCCGTAAAGGAAAAGGCGCTGTACGAGTACACCGAGTTCAACGGCTACTACTACGGCACCCTCAAGTCCGAGATCGACTTCTGGCTCAAACAGGACAAGGCCATCCTCGTTGAGGTCGAGGCAGCCGGAGTAGGCCCCCTCAAGCTCAACATCCCGGAGGCCGTATGCTTCTTCGTGGTGCCGACCAGTATGGAAGAGCTGGAGCAGCTCATCCACGAGAAATACAACGACGACGCCGCATCCGAGCATCTCAGGCTCAACAAGGCCAAGATGGAGATGGAGATAGCTCCTCTGTTCAACAACCAGATCACCAACGACTCCCCGGAGAGGGCGTACCAGGAGATCAAGGAGATCACTCTCAGAGAGTGGGCAAAACTGGAAGACTGATATGATTTCAAAAGGCGACCGTCTCATAAAAGAGACAGTACACTCGGATGAGTTCAGGACCAAGATCCTCCCGTACAGGGAGAGGGAAAAGGTCATGGATTCATGGCTCCGCACCAGGCTCGATACCGTGCTCCCCAAAGTAATGAAGCGATCCGGCATCGACTCCTGGGTCGTCGCCTGCAACGAGTACAACGAGGACCCCGTCCTCAGTTCTCTGACGCCCTGTGCCATGTTCACGGCCAGAAGGCTCACGATCCTTCTCTTCATCCTCAAGGGAGATGAAGTAAAGAGATACTCCATCACGAGACCCGGCGTAGGCCTTGATGACTACTATGAAGCCGTATGGATCAACCAGAAAGACTCCATCTGGTGCAAGGACCCCTCCAAGGCCGAGACGCAGTACGAATGCCTCGCCAGGCTCCTCAGAGAGAACGCGGTGGAGAAGATCGGCCTCGACATGTCCTCGGACTTCGCCTTCGCTGACGGTCTCTCAAAGGTCATCTACGACGAGATGACCGCCTGCTTCGGCGACGATCTGATGAGCAGGATAGTTTCCGCAGAAGACGTATGCGTCGGCTGGCTGGAGACGAGGACGGAAGCGGAGATGGAAGCCTACAACGGCATCATGCAGATCGCCCACGGCATCATCGACGAGGCTTTCTCGTCCAGAGTAGTCGTGCCCGGCGTGACCACTAACCATGATGTCAAATACTTCATGCTCCAGAAATGCATAGACCTCGGTCTGGAGCCCTGGTTCGATTTCGATATATCCATCATCAGGAAAGGCGCCGGGAGCTTCGATACGGAGGAAGTCATACACCAGGGCGATATGCTGCACTGCGACGTGGGCTTCAGGTATCTCGGGCTGTGCACCGATACTCAGGAGATAGCCTACGTCCTCAGATACGGCGAGGACGACGCGCCTGAATATCTCAAGGAGGCTCTCAAGGGCGTCAACCGCTTCCAGGACATCGTGACGGGCAACTTCAAGGCCGGAAGATCCGGAAACGAGATACTCGCCATGTCTCTGGAGCAGGCACGGGCGGAAGGTCTCAACGCCTGCCTGTACACCCATCCGATCGGCTACCACGGACACGCCGCGGGGCCCACGATCGGTCTGTTCGACCAGCAGCAGGGTGTAAAGGGGAGGAACGGTACATATCCTCTCTATGACGACACAGCGTATTCGCTGGAGCTCAACTGCAGTTTCACCATGCCGGAGTGGGGAGAAGCCCCGTTCCGCATCGGTCTTGAGTCGGACATCCTGTTCACCGGCGGAAAGATATACTATCTTGCCGGAAGACAGGAGAACTTCCACCTCATCGGCTGAGCTCATAAACGACAGATGCAATAAGCCGCGCATTACGACATACGTCTGAAAGCGCGGCTTTATCCATATTATCAGTGTACTTGATGGGAAACCGTTTTATATATCAGAAGGAGAAAGACAATGAAAAAGGTCGGGATCGATTTCTTCACAAAGGTCAGGTTCCTTTCCGGGCTGCAGAGCTTAGGCAAAGAACTGCTGTTCATCGAGACGGACACGGACATGGAGAACAACGGCTATAAGCAGAAGCTCCATATAATGGATCCGTCAGCGGGAGAGGACAGGACTCTTCTGGACTTCAGAAAGAGGATAAACATAGACGTGCTGGAGGACGTTATATTCCTCAAAGAACCTGCAGACGAAGGTATGTCCACCAGGATTTCCGTTCTCGGAAAGGACGGCAGTGTCACGGAGAAAGCCGTCCTGCCGCTCGGCATCGGAAAGATCCAGGCATTCAATGAGAGCTCTTATCTCACTACGGCCACCGTCAACATGAGATGCCCAGATTATTTCAGCCTGGACAAGGCCGGAAGAGACGCGTACGCCCAGGAGCTCAAGGACAACGAGGACTACATCGTGCTGGACGAGTATCCATTCTTCTTCAACGGTGCGGGCTTCATCAACGGCGACAGGAACAATCTGTTCCTTCTGGACAAAGAGACCTTTGAGCCCCGCAGGATCGGGCCCGTCACCATGGACACCGAATCCATCGCCGTCGCCGGAAACAGGATCTATTTCCTCGGAAACGACTTCGACAGCTTCAAGGGGATCTACTCCGATCTCTACTGCTACGACGCCGATACCGATGAGCTGACCAGGCTCTACAAGAACGACAGGGAATACTACTTCAAGAGGATCTTCTTCTACAACGGTAAACTGTACGTCATGGCCTCCGTCAAGGCTCTGATAGACGGTTCAAACATCTATGAGTTCACAGACGGCGCCCTTAAGATGGTGAAGGAGACCGAGTGGATGTTCTTCAACTCGCTCGGATCCGACTGCAAGTACGGTGCAACGAAGTCATCGCTCGAGCACGGCGGATATATGTACTTCCTGACCACAGAGAAGGCGAGGACCCTTCTCGTCAGGTTCGACGGAAAGGACTTCGAGTGCGTCGCCACATACAGAGGCTCCATCGATGACATCGCCTTCGTGGGAGATGATCTGTACATCATAAGCATGCAGGACATGAAGCTTCAGGAGATCTACAGGGTGGAGGCCGGCAAAGCCATACCCGTGACCTCACTCAACACAGAGCTCCTCGAGGACACTTATGTCGCCGATCCCGAGAGATACACGGTCTTCAACGTCCATGAGGTGGAGGGATGGGCACTCAAGCCCTACGGTTTCGATCCTCAAAAGAAGTACCCCTGCATCCTCGACATCCACGGAGGCCCCAAATCCTCCTACGGAGAGATATTCTTCCATGAGATGCAGCTGTGGGCTTCGGAAGGCTACTTCGTGATCTACTGCAACCCCCACTGCTCCGACGGATACGGCAACGACTTCGCCGACTACAACGAGCATTACGGTTCCACAGACTACGGCGACATCATGAAATTCGTGGACAAGGCGCTTGAGCTCTATCCCCAGATAGATCCGGAAAGAGTCGGCGTCACCGGCGGAAGCTACGGCGGATATATGACCAACTGGATCATAACCCACACCGACAGGTTCAAATGCGCCGCTTCCCAGAGATCCATCTCCAACAGATACGCCGACTTCTTCTACTCCGATTATGCCTTCGACTGCACATATGAGAACGGCATACCGCTGGACGACGCAGCGCTGAAGCTGTTCTGGGACAGGTCACCGATCAAGTTCTGGGACAAGGCCAAGACGCCAACGCTGTTCATCCATTCCACGGAAGACTACCGCTGTCCGTTCCCGGAGGCGCTTCAGCTGTATACCGCGCTGAAGATCAACGGCGCGGAGACCAGGATCTGTCTTTTCAAGGGCGAGAACCATGAGCTGTCCAGAAGCGGTAAGCCGACGCACAGGATCAGAAGGCTGAAAGAGATAACGTCCTGGATGGATAGATACCTCAAGGACTGAACGGTTATTGTCAATACCGGAACAGCGGTGCTATCATAATCCGGCACAGATCATCAGGAAAGGGAAGGATACACTGTCCTTCTTTCGAGAAACATGTCCGAATCCCTTAAGACAAAAGCATATGAGCAGATAAAGAGCAGGATACTCAGGTGCGAGTACGAGCCCATGTCCTTTCTGGACGTCGGCGCCATAGCGAATGAACTGGGCATCAGCCGTACACCTGTCCGTGACGCCGTCTCGCTGCTGGAACAGGAGGAGCTCGTTCAGGTGCTGCCCCGGCACGGCATCATGGTCCTGGGCATCTCTGCCGATCTGATCAACGACATAATCAACACCAGGAAGATAGTGGAGCCATTCGCGGCCAGGACAGCAGCTCTGAAAGCCGACGAAGAGATCATGAACGGGATCAGAGAAGTGTTCTGCGATCCGAGAGCTGACATCTCCGCTCTTCTTGAGATGGACCAGAAGCTCCACAGATATATCGTCTCCTGCACGGAAAACACATACATCATCCGCATGATGGACAGCATCTTCAGCAACAGTTACCGTCTGATGCTGTCCGGATCAAGGATGCCCGGGGTCTTCGAGATCAGCAACCGGGAACACATCGACATCATAGATGCCATAATCGAAAGAAACCCTGACAGGGCGGAGAAGAGGATGCTGAATCATCTCTCACATTCCGAACAGACATCATATGAGGCTGCCGGTATCCTGATGAGGAAATGAACTGACACGTACATTCAGCCGTACACCGAAACTAAAGGTGTACGGCTGTTCTTTTATCGCTGTTTTTATGCTAAAATTTATTTTAGTAAAATCGAGGTGAGTGAAAATGAGCAACAAAAAAGCAGCCCAGAGATCGGCAAGCAACAGAAGGATACTCGACAGCGCCCTCAGAGAATTCGCTGAGAAGGGTTTCTCCCGCGCGCTTCTGATCAATATCGCAAAGAATGCAGGTGTTTCCAACGGCATGATCACACAGAGGTTCAACGGCAAGGAGAATCTCTACAAGCAGGTATTCGTCGACATCATCTCCACTTATCTGACCAAATTCAGTGAGAGCGATTCTCTGCACAAAATGCTCACCACCATCGTAGACGACATAAAAAGAGGGGCGGTAAACAGTACCGACACCTTCGTGTTCATCTCAGACCTGCTGCTCAGCAAGGATTCTCCCGTGGACTCTTTCGATCAGGTCCGGGACGTTTTCTGCGAATCGGTCCTGTGCTCCAGACTGAGCGAAGCGATCAATAACGGACTGGTGAGGCAGGGCGCCCCCTTCGATCTGATACGCTCGTTCCTCGTATCCGCTGTCGGCATCTCGAAGAGCTTCAATGAGACATCCGTCGGCCTGCCGTCAAGCAGCGGTTTCCTTTCTCTGCTGGCTCCGTCGGACAAATTCGTCTCCGGGGACCCCGACTACATGAGATCAAGGCTCACTGAGGAGCTCATAGGCCAGCTGTCATACGAATATGAGGCCGTCGTGCTCGTCAATCTGGATACCGACACGTTCATAGCTACAAAGGCAGTAGGGGTGTTCAGCAGCAGCTACCTGCCGCAGGAGCAGAAATCCTTCGACGAGAACGTCATGGTTTTTACGGAGGGCTTCGTTCATCCCGACGACAGGCAGTACTACAGGGATATCATAAACAAGGACTCTCTTCTCAGGAGGTTCGATCCCGATGAGCGACTGACCATAAGATACAGGACTAATCAGGCGGATGACGTGTATTATCAGACCATCGTGAGGTTCAACACCGCGTCGGAAGACGGTCACTGGATCACTATCGGGATAAAGAACATTGACAGACTTGTGCACGAGGAAGTCCGCAACGCCCTCAGCGAAGCACAGGGCAGATCTGCGTCTCTGACCGACAGGCTGTCAGGTGTATTCGACGTGATAGCATACCTCGACACCGCAAAGGACGAACTCACATTCTATACCCTCCGAGGCGACTTCGAGAAGATCGCCGGACGTATAAGCAAGAGTGATTCCGGGACCGAAGATCTCGTCCGTCTCGTTTCTGCCCTCACAGACGACAGCGACAGGAAAGACGTCGCGGACCGCATCAGAAAGACCGTCTCCGTGATACACAACGATACCGACAAGATCAGGTACATCCCGTTCTACGGTACCGTAGACCTCAGAAGGTTCCGCTGCACACTGGAGATCGCCGCGCTGACTGACAGGCCGGACGCGCTCGTCATAGGCATCATGGATTTCGACAAGCATCTTGAACTCGGACAATGACCGTCCGGTTTTGCTATTGTTCCGCATCCATGCTAAAATAGCATGATCGTTTTTTAGAAGGGAAACACTTACATATAATGTCAACAATATTCCCACAGGGATACGCTACGAAGCTGACGGTCTATGAGACCCAGCAGGCCATCGTCACCATAAAGGACAGTTTTCAGAGGAACCTCTCTTCACAGCTCAATCTCAAACGAGTATCGGCGCCGCTCTTCGTTTCAAAGGACAGCGGTCTCAATGATGACCTCAACGGCGTGGAGCGCCCGGTAGGGTTCGATGTTCCGGCCGCAGGCGGCATCAGCTGTCAGATAGTCCACTCGCTCGCCAAATGGAAGAGACTGGCCCTCAAGCAGTACGGTTTCGAGACGGGCACCGGACTATATACCGATATGAACGCCGTCCGCAGGGACGAACCGGAGCTGGACAACCTCCATTCCGTCTACGTTGACCAGTGGGACTGGGAAAAGGTGATCACCCGGGAAGAAAGGAACCTGGATTATCTTTACGATACGGTCGGAAAGATCGTCAGTGCCATCGCGGATACCGAGGTGGAACTGTCGGAACGGTTCCCGCAGCTCTCTCCGTCCATATCCAGAGACGTGGCTTTCGTCTCCAGCCAGGAACTGGAGGACATGTGGCCTGATATCAGTCCGGAGGAAAGGGAGTACAGATTCGTAAAGGAGCATCCCACCGCTTTCATCTCCGGCATAGGCGGAAAGCTGCGAAGCGGGAGAAAGCACGGTAACAGAGCGCCTGACTACGATGACTGGGACCTCAACGGTGACATCTTCTGCTGGGACTATGTCCTGGACAGGGAAGTCGAGCTCTCATCCATGGGCATCAGGGTAGATGAGGAATCCATGAGAAGACAGCTCATTGAATCGGGATGCGAGGAAAGAAGCTCTCTCCCGTTCCACAGGATGCTGCTGAACGGGGAACTGCCTCTTACGATAGGAGGAGGCATCGGGCAGAGCAGGCTCTGCCTCGTAATGATGCAGTGCGCCCACATCGGCGAAGTACACGCCGGCGTGTGGGACGATGAAACAAGAAAAGTATGCAGCGAGAACGGAATATTCCTGCTGTGAGATTATAAACAATCAATTCATATATCCGTTTCGGAGGAAGAGATGCCAAAGATCAGACTGAACGAGAACGAAGACGTCGTAAGGACGATCAGAGAAGGTCTCGCCGCCAAGGGCGGTTACTGCCCCTGCAGGGTGGAGATCAAAGAGGAGTACAAGTGCATGTGTCAGGAGTTCAGGGACCAGATAGCCGATCCCGATTTCGAAGGCTACTGCCACTGTATGCTCTATTACAAGGAAAGAGACAGGAAGAGCTCTGTCGAAAAAGGCGACCTGATCCACGGATTCAGAGTCACTTCCATAAGATACGTCGACGAGCTCAAAGGCTTTTTCGTAGAGATGGTCCATGAGAAGACCGGCGCCCAGCTGGTTTGGGTGGAGAACGGCGCGGAGAACAAGCTGTTCTGCATCGGCTTCAAGACCATCCCGGAGAACAGCACCGGAGTGTTCCACATCCTGGAGCACTCGGTCCTCTGCGGATCCGACAAATATCCGGTCAAGGAGCCGTTCGTGGATCTGCTCAAGACATCCATGAACACCTTCCTCAACGCCATTACGTTCGACGACAAGACCATCTATCCGGTCTCCAGCCGCAACAGGCAGGATTTTCTGAACCTGACCGGTGTGTATCTGGACGCAGTGTTCGCGCCGAAGCTCCTGACGAATCCCAACATCTTCTACCAGGAAGGCTGGCATATCGCAGAGGATGAGAACGGCTATTCCTTCAACGGAGTCGTGTTCAACGAGATGAAGGGCGCCATGAGCAGCGCCGACAGCGTCGTTTCCTACGACCTGCAGAAAGCTGTCCTGCCCGGCACCAACTACTCATACAACTCCGGCGGAGATCCCGAGCATATCACGGATCTGACATATGAGCAGTTCTGCGACAACTACAGGAAATACTACAGTCCCTCCAACTCCAGGATATTCCTGGACGGAGACGTGCCGCTCGATGAGACTCTTGAACTGATCGACAGTTATCTGTCCAGGTTCGAGAAGAATCCTCCTATTGCGGAGATCTCTCTTGACGCTCCCGTGCCGCTCACTATGGAAGACAGATTCCCGGTGGGAGATGACGAGGACACCGCCGACAGGACCAGGGTGAGCATCGCTAAGGTGATCGGCACGTGGAAGGACATCGAGAAGATGGCTGCCCTCAGCATCCTTTCCAATGTCATCGCCGGCACCAATGAATCGCCCCTCAAGAAGGCGATCATCTCCTCTGGCCTTGCCCAGGAGTTCCGTGTGGACGCAGAGAACCCGATCGCGCTGCCGTATATCGCCATGTACTTCCAAAACGTGAAGGACGGGGAAGAGGACAGCGTCGTTTCACTCATGAGAAACACTGCGGCGAAGCTCGCCGATGAAGGTCTGGACAAGAGAGACCTTTATGCCGCGATCAATCACTTCGAATACCAGACAAAGGATATCCGCGAGCCTCAGGCTCTGATCAGATGCATCGAGTCCTTCAACAGCTGGCTCTACGGCGGAGATCCTCTCATGTACATCGATCAATCCAAATTGTTCGACGGCCTGCGCAGCATGGTCGAGAACGGCGGTTTCGAAGCCCTGCTCAGGGAATTCTTCGCAGACGCTTCCAATGCGGCTCTGCTGGTATCGCGTCCGTCCAAGGACGTAACCAGAGCTCTGCAGGAATCGGAAGAGAAGAGGATAGCGGAAGCTACCGGAGACTGGACCGATGCGGATAAGGAAGAGAACAGGAAGCTCAACGCGGATCTGCTGCAGTGGCAGTCCACGCCCGACACTCCGGAACAGACAGCCACCATTCCGATGCTGGATCTTGCGGAGATCGGCAAGGAGCCTTCCTACATAGAGACATCAGTCACTGAGAAGAACGGTATAAAAGTCCTCAACCACGATATCAACACAAACGGCATCGTGCACGAAACCCTCTACTTCAGACTCACCGATCTGGATGCGGAATCTCTCACCAGATTCTCTTCCTGCACCGGAATGTTCACCAACCTTCCCACAGATAAGTATTCCGTAGTCGAGCTGCAGCGCGAGATGAAGAACACTCTCGGCCGCTTCAACGTTTCAGTGGAAGCCCGCAGCCTCGGCGACGATTACGATAAGTGCGTGCCTTATCTCACGGTCAGATTCAGCTGTCTTAAGGATCTCGCAGCCCAGGCTGAGAAGCTCGCCGTGCACATCATAACCTGCACCGATTTCAGCGATGAGACCGCTGTAAGGAACCTTATCAACCAGCGCAACGAGGCCCTTAAGCAATATCCCGTGACCAGCGGCCACACTCTCGCGAGATCCGTGGCCCTGTCCGGAGAGAACTCCTGCTTCGCAGCGTCCGAGCTTCTGAGCGGACTGTGCATGCTCAGATGGGTCAAGACTTTCGCTGAAGGTTTCGACACACTGTTCAGGGATTATCTCTCGCTGGTAAGAGACACGCTCTACAGAGCCGTATGCACCAGCAGGCTCACCGTAAGCGTGACTTCCGACAGCAGCTATGAGCCCACCGTCGCGGAACTTCTCCCGGAAGGGACAAGCTGTCCGGAATACGCGACCTACAACGCCGGTCTTCCCAGGAAGACAGCGGTGGTCATACCCGCACCCGTGGGATACTCGTCCCAGGCTTTCTCTGCGG
>JAFYZG010000103.1 GCA_017548825.1 Oscillospiraceae bacterium | reverse complement strand
GGAACGAAGTATCTACAAAAGTTGAAGGTGTCGTAGAAAGAAACGATACCATGCTGTGGGAGCATGCTCCCGCAGGAGGGGTGCAGTCAATCACCCCACGATGTACCGCCAGTCTGTCAGATATAAACTGACAGGAACAAATCCTGATAACAGGACAAAGGTGGGAGGCTCAGAGCCGTGAACCACCGGGCAGGTACAAGCTCGTGACTTCAGTCATGAGTAGTTGACATAATTACCTTCTTATATGATATCAGCACAGAGTGCCGGACGATCAGGATGAGCCTGAGGGAATGTCTTTATCTGCGCCAGATATATTCTATCACTAAGCAATGTGCTTTCAACAAAGAAAGTGATATTTGTCTATGCAGAGAAACACTTCTCACCGACTCAAGGGATAGTTATTATATATGTATATTATATAAACGATACGGAGAAGACCCGGAACATCGATGGAGATCAACAGATTCTCGGATGAGATGAAGAGACGGTTCGGAGAGAAGGTATACCGCATACCTCTCTCCGCAGGATGCACCTGTCCCAACAGGGACGGCACGCTGGGGACGGGAGGCTGCGCCTTCTGTTCCGGAAGCGGTTCCGGAGACTTTTCGTTCCCGGAACTTCCGATACCGGAACAGATCAGGAGGGGGAAAGAACTTATCTCGGGAAAGACCGATGCCGCGAAGTTCATAGGATATTTCCAGTCATATACCAACACATACGGAGATCAGGACAGGCTGAAGAAACTGTTCCGGGAAGCTATACCCGATCCAGAGATCTGCGCGCTGTCCATAGCGACGAGACCGGACTGTCTGGAGGACGGAATGGTGGAGTATCTTGCCGGACTCTCAGGGATCAAACCGGTATGGGTGGAGCTGGGATTGCAGACCTCGAACGACGCGACCGCAGAGGCGATGAACAGATGCTACAGCCTGGAGGTCTTCGATGACGCGTATCACAGGCTCAAGAGAGCGGGACTTGAAGTCATCGTGCACATTATCCTCGGGCTGCCCGGAGAAGACGAGAGCGATATGTTGGAGACTGCCCGGTATGTATCACAGCTGGAACCTGCGATAGACGGGGTCAAGATACACATGCTGCAGATCCTGAAGGGCACTGCTCTTGAGAAACAGTATGCGGAGAGGCCTTTTCATGTCCTGACTATGGAGGAGTATACGGAACTCGTGATAAAGGTCCTGAAGATACTGCCTGCCGGCACGGTGATACACAGGTTCACGGGGGACGGCCCCAAGAAGATCCTCATAGAACCGCAGTGGTGCTGGGAAAAGAAGAAGGTCCTCAACTATATGAACAGAGAGATAGCCAGAGCCTGAGACAGGGGAAGAATACTTAACGGGATTGTGATATAATCTTGCATCATGCGGTGACTGACACTGTCCCGCTGATTCCAAACTTACCGCAGAAGATCCCGGAAGTCGGCGGGACCGAAAAGGAGAAGCATGGATAACAGGAAGAAAACAAGGATCCAGTACGCAGCGCTGATACTGTTCTCGTTTCTTGCGGTCATAATCGGCAACCGCATAGCCTGCAGGAACGCCAGGATTTTCAGCCCGGAGACCGGTGATGTCGCCGCCACATATCTTGTCAGGGTCGACAGCATTCTGTCCGTAACGGAGGAGAAGACCGCCTACGGAGGGGCGTCGGATATCACCCAGACAACGATCAAGTTTTCCGGTACGGTCCTTTTCGGGGAAAGAAAAGGAGACTCCATGGTCGTCACACAGATCTATGACGACATAATCACGACCAATATCGCGGCTGTGGAGAAAGGGGACTGGATATACGCATATATTCCCGCAGAGGGAGTCGAAGCCACAGCGGGGAACTTTTTCCGCATAAAGGAACTGGCTGTCCTGTTCGTGATACTGGTGGCTTTCCTGATCCTTTTTGCCAGGCTAAAGGGAGTAGCTTCCGTACTGTCTTTGGGACTGACCGTGGCCGCAGTCTTCTTTGTGTTCGTCCCTGCCATCCTTTCAGGGTACAACGTCTATTTCTGGGCGCTGCTGGTGTGCGCATACGCCATTATAATCACGCCGCCGTATATCGGCGGATTCAATAAGAAATCGCTGGCCTCCATACTCGGATCCGTCAGCGGCGTGGCTCTGGCCGGAGTGCTGACGCTGGTCCTCACTATTATGATGAAGATAACCGGATTTGCCTCAGAGGAGGACATGTTCGTCGTCTCCATACTCACGGAGCCAATAGACCTGAAGGCAGTCACGTTTGCCGCGATCATCATCGGAGCGCTCGGTTCCACTCTGGACGTTTCAATGTCCATCGCAACTTCCGTGTGGGAGATGCATGACAGCACGGGCAACACCGATTTCAGATCTCTGCTGGATTCCGGTTTCAATATAGGCAGAGATATCCTCGGAACACAGATCAGTACGCTCATACTCGCATACATAGGAACATCCCTGTGCACGGTGCTTCTGCTCGTCGCGTATCAGACCAGTATCCTTGAACTGCTCAACCTGGAGCAGGTCATCATACAGATAGAAGACATGCTCGTCGGAGCGGCAACTATTATACTAACGATACCGTTCACTGCGCTGATCAGCGCGCTGATGCTCTCCCGGAAGGAAGAGGCGCAGGCGGAATTCGTCATTGACGGGAGCGGATCCCAGAATGCCGGAAAGGACATTAAGAACTGAGTTTCTGGCATTGAAAACGGAATAAACAGAGATGAAAAAACGGTGTCTGTGCGATACGCACGGCACCGTTGTAACTTCTGACAAAAAAAGCAAAATAAGTTGTTGACATAGCATTTTCCTCTTGATAGAATATATCTCGCGCCTGTAAAGAGCAGACGCAAAAGATACTCTTGGACCTTGAAAATTAAACAATATCACACAAGAAAGTGCAGCCCTTGTT
>JAFYZG010000102.1 GCA_017548825.1 Oscillospiraceae bacterium | reverse complement strand
GTCATCACCCCGAAAGGCGGTCTCTTACCCGTCGCTTCGGAGAGCCCTCTGTACATCAGGACCGCCATCTTCTGCTCGATCTCCTTATCGGAGGATCCGTCCTCCGCGGTATCCTTCAGCAGTATCCTCTTCTCTCCATCCAGGAACTCTACTGAGAGCAGACTTTTTCCTTCATCGGCAGATCCGCAGGCTTCCGCAAAGCAGAAGCCGCTCTCTCCGTCCTCCGGGATCCCGGCTCTGATCTCTGGTCGCCAGAAGAACATCCTCATTATGTTTTCCAGTTCGTAGTGGAACCTGTCGTCCCTGAGATATAGCGTCATAGATAAGTATTGAACTCCAATTCATATCTGAAATCGGTCATCGCCCCGTGCCCGGGGATGACCGTCGTATCACTGTCTGAAAACTTCTCAACGAGAGCGGAAAGGGACCTTTTCAGTTCGTTCCAGTCGCCTCCGGGAAAGTCGGTCCGCCCCACGGACCCCCGGAACAGCGTGTCTCCGGCAAAAAGTATCCCGTCAGAGTAATAACACATGCCGCCTTCCGTGTGGCCCGGACTGGGGATGACTTCTATACCCAGCTCTCCGAAGGACAGGTGTTCTCCGCCCTGCAGGGTATGATCCGGCGCCGGATCAAGCCTGTAGGCATCGCCGCTGCCTATATACACGGGAGCTCCTGTCTTTTCCTTCAGTGCGGCAACTCCCTCCGTGTGGTCTTCATGTCCGTGGGTCAGGAGGATCGCCCTGCAAACGAGTCCGTTCTTCTCCAGAAAATCCGTCACCGGAGAAGTATCTCCGCCGGGATCTATGACTGCGGCCGATCCGTCTTTTTCATACGCTACGCAGCAGTTGGCCCTCAGCCTCCCTATCGGGAACACCATCACCTGCATCTCTTCCACTCCTCGGTATCCAGCATGACGGTCACCGGACCGTCGTTGCAGATCTCGACCTGCATGTCCGCTCCGAATTCTCCCGTCCTGACTTCCTTGAGTCCCAGAGAAGACAGTACCTCCACATATCTCTCATACGCCTGGACGGAGAGCGGCGGTTTTGCTGCTTCGATAAAACTGGGTCTGTTGCCTTTGTGCGTATCTGCCAGCAGAGTGAACTGGGACACCACCATCGCAGACAGCCCGAGTTCCAGCGCCGACAGATTCATCTTGCCCTCCTCATCCTCGAAGATCCTGAGGTTGGCTGTTTTCTCGGCGAGTTTTCTGCAGTCGTTCAGGTCATCGCCGGAAGCGCACCCGAACAAGACAAGGAGACCCGGTCCTGTTTCCCTGGTCTCCCCGCCGTTTATCGTAACTCTTGCGTATCTGACTCTTTGAACGAGCGCTTTCAACTTTCTGCTCCTATTCTCTCCACACTGAGCACTCCCTTTATCTTCCTGAGCTTATCCAGGGTCGAGTAGAGATGCTCCTTGCCGCTTACTCCTATCGACAGCTTGATCGCATGCTGACGATCGCTCTCGGGCGATGTGTTCATGGAATAGATCGGTATGTGCAGGGAAGACAGTTTTCCGCTGACGTCCGCGATCATTCCGGTGCGGTCCAGGCAGTAGATGATAAGATCGGCCTTGAACTGTTCCTCTATTGTGTCATCCCATCTGGCCGCGACCATCCTGGCTTTTCCGTCTTCCGAATTCATCGTGTTGATGACGTTCTTGCAGGATGTCTTATGTATGGATACTCCTTTGCCTCTGGTTATGAATCCGACTATCTCGTCTCCGGGGAGCGGGTTGCAGCATCTTGAGAATCTGATGAGGCAGTTGTCCATTCCCTCTATGATGACACCGTCGACCGACTTGGTCCTTGTGATCGGCGCCTCCTGGAAGGATGCCACTGCTGCCGCGAGAGGCTCCTCAGCCTTCTTTATCTTCTCATATTCTTCCCTTGCCTTAGGTATGATCCTGTTGATCGGGATGCCGCCGTAACCTATCTCCGCGAACAGCTCATCCTTCGTGTTCAGGCGCTGCCTTCTTACGAGCTCGTCGAGGAAGTCATCATACTTGTCGGCAGGAATCCGGATCATCTCGCGCCGGAGCTCCTTCTCAAGTATATTCTTGCCTTCCTCTATGTTCTCTTCCCGTCTCTCCCTCTTGAACCATCCTCTGATCTTGGCTCTTGCGCCGCTGGTCTGGGCGATGTTCAGCCAGTCCCTTGAAGGTCCCTTGTCTTTGGGTCCGAGTATCACCTCTACGATCTCGCTCGAGTTGACCTGATAGTTGATCGGGACGATCCTTCCGTTGACCTTCGCTCCGATCATCCTGTTTCCGACTGCAGTGTGGATGGCATACGCGAAATCTATTACGGTCGCTCCGGCCGGAAGGTCGATCACGTCCCCCTTGGGCGTAAGCACGAAGACTTCCTCTGGGAGCAGATCGCTCTTTATGGATCTGAGCAGGTCTGTTGCATCCTGAGATTCCTTCTGGCTTTCCAGCAGCTGTCTTACCCATTCCAGCTTCTCGTCGAAGCTCTCGCTGCTCTCACTGACGCCTTCCTTATACTTCCAGTGCGCCGCAACGCCGTATTCTGCCTCACGGTGCATCTCGTAGGTCCTGATCTGGATCTCGAACGGCGTCTCGTTCTCTCCGATGACCGTCGTGTGCAGAGACTGATACATGTTGCTCTTGGGAGTAGAGATATAGTCCTTGAATCTCTTGGGTATCGGAGTGTACATGTCATGAACGACGCCGAGCGCGGTATAGCACTCGGAGACCGTATCGACGAGTATCCTTATCGCGTAGATGTCATATATCTCTTCGATACTTCTGTTCTGCTCGTAAAGCTTGCGGTATATCCCGTAGACCGACTTGACTCTGGCCTGGATCTCAACATGCTCCAGACCGTTCTCTCTCAGCCTTTCACCGACTTCCTGAGTGAGTTTTTCGATGAACTGGCCGTTCTTCTCCTGCAGATCCTCCAGTATCTCGGTGATCTCGTTGAACGCTCTCGGATCCAGATACTTCAGTGACAGATCCTGGAGCTCATCCTTAAGGCCTTCCATCCCCAGCCTGTGCGCGATAGGCGCGTAGACTTCCATGGTCTCTCTCGACTTGTCCCTGCGCTTTTGCTCCGCCATGTAGTCCATGGTGCGCATGTTGTGGAGCCTGTCGTTGAGCTTTATGATCATGACGCGGATGTCCTTGCTCATGGCAAGGAGCATCTTGCGGAGGTTCTCCGCCTGCTCCTCTTCAACGCTGGAGAAGGGGATCTTTCCGAGTTTCGTGACTCCGTTTACCAGTTCCGTGACCTCTTCACCGAACGCTGCCCTGATCTCATCCAGCGATGTGTTCGTATCTTCCACAACGTCATGCAGCAGCGCAGCGCAGATGCACTCACTGTCAAGACCGAGGTCCACAAGATAGGAAGCTACGGCGATGGGATGGATTATATAAGGCTCTCCGCTGCGTCTGAGCTGTCCCTCATGACGCTTCTCAGCAAAAAGGTAGGCCTTCTCGATCATCCCCAGATCGTAGTTCCTTCCGCTCTTCTCTATTGCGTTTTTTAGCTCTTCAAATGTCATCTTGATCCTTTGATCTTCACCTGAATGAACTGTTTCAATGTCTGCATATCGCCCTGAAAGTGGGCGAGTCCATAAGATCCTTTTTCGTTTCTGTGGGCACGGTGACGATGATCTCCTTGTTTCCGTCGATCCGTTCTGCCCTGGCAAGCCCCAGTTCCGCGAATACCCTCAGCAGCGCCAGCATCCTGCCCAGCGGCATGTCCTTGACTTTACCGCAGAGACCGGCTCCGCACGATACCAGAACTTCCCCGCGGGCGATACATCTGTAAACCGCGGCGGCATCGTCCCTGTCCGCGCGCAGCGGGGAATCTTCACTGCACTTTCCGGTAAAGTTAAGTCTTCTCAGTTCCTCGAAGGAATCGATATCAGCTTCGGTAATGGACGATCTTCTTATGTCTACTATCTTGACGGAAACCATCGTGCGTATCTGACCGTTGTAGAGCGAAAGGCTCACAACGACATTGACTTTCTCTCCTGTCCCGAACGGGAACTGACATGGCTTCGTCCCGAACAGGGCTGCGTAGAACTGTTTTTCTCCCGTCCTCAGACTTATCCTGGTGTGTCTTTCGCCGAGCGGGTAGATCCCTTCCACGACACAATCCCTGACCAGGAAGTACGGCTGGCTGTTTCCGTTGCCGAAAGGCTTCAGTATATCCAGTCCCCCGACCTCCTCTTCGCTGACGTCCTGCGCGCTTATCTCCGCGTCGATGTTCACCTCGGCGATCCTGTACTCGTCCGCGTGTTCCCTGCAGTATTCCCTTATCCTGTCCTTGAGTTCCTGTATCCGGTCTGACTTTATTGTGAATCCGGCTGCCATATCATGGCCGCCGAACTTCTCCATGAGATCGGAACAGCTGGCCAGCATCTTGTACAGCGAGAAGCCTTCCACGCTTCTCCCCGATCCTTTTGCAGTGTCCCCGTCCACCGAGATCACTATCGCCGGTTTGTCGTATCTGTCGACCAGCCTGGAGCTGGCGATGCCCATCACTCCGGGATGAAGCCCCTCTGCCGCCACTACGAATACGGGGTCCGAACTGTAATCTACCTCCTGGACAAGTATGCTGTTGATACGCTCAGACGTTTCCTGCTCTACCGCCTGTCTCTGGCGGTTCAGTTCATCTATCTCCTGCGCGATCCTGCGCGCTTCCTCTTCGTCTTCTGTCAGCAGAAGTTCCAGCGCGAGATTCTCGTTTCCCATCCTGCCGGCGGCATTCAGCCGCGGAGCGAGATTGAACGCCACGTTCATCTCATTGACACCGTTTATGTCCACTCCCGTCGTCTCGCACAGCGCCTCCAGTCCGGGGCATTCCCCGAACGGAATGCGGCTCAGGCCTTCCCTGACGATATATCTGTTGTCGCCTCTCATGGGCATGATGTCGCTTATGGTACCGATAGCCGCGAGGAATCCGTAATTCTCCACCGCTTC
The DNA here is from genome assembly GCA_017548825.1 of Oscillospiraceae bacterium. Taxonomy (GTDB): domain Bacteria; phylum Bacillota; class Clostridia; order Oscillospirales; family Ruminococcaceae; genus RUG11783. The sequence continues at coordinate 8,716 of JAFYZG010000102.1, read as the reverse complement.
GGACACTGTGGTCTCCTCAAGAGCAGCTGCTGTCTTAAGCGCTACTCCGACTCCGGCAAGATCCTCGAAGCCGGACCCGTCGTCCTCCCTGTGAGGGTTGACGACCGCAACAGCCTGAGGGATCACGTCCTGGACCATGTGGTGGTCCGTAATTATCGTGTCTATTCCCTTTTCTTTTGCGTACAGCACTTCATCGAACGCCGATATCCCGTTATCAACGGTCACTATCAGCCCGACTCCGTTTTCAGCCAGGGAATCGACCGCTTCCGCTGACAGGCCGTAGCCCGTTGTGTCTCTGCTGGGAAGCGAACAGATGACGTCTGCTCCGAGTCCCTTAAGGCACCTGTACATGAGAGTTGTAGCTGTCAGTCCGTCGACGTCATAATCTCCGAATACCGCTATCCTCTCCCCTGCCGCCACGGCTCTGTGTATGCGCTGTACTGCAAGATCCATATCCTTGAGAGCGAACGGGTCATCGGAGACGAGACGGCCGTCGAGGAACTGACCGGCCTCGGAAGAGTCCGAATAACCTCTTCCGGCCAGCACAAGTGAAGCCAGGCGGGTCACTCCCAGCTCTTTCTCGATCCTCTTCGCGGTCTCCCCGTCAGGTTGCCTGACTATCCATCTTTTGATGTTCATGACAGCCACCCGTTCGTCCTGTTATTCAGTCCTGAAACGGACTGTACTTCTCTATAATAGCTGCCGCGGTCCTCAGACCGTCCACGGCAGAACTCATGATCCCTCCGGCATACCCGGACCCTTCTCCGCAGGGATACAGTCCCTGTATGCCTACAGCTTGTCTGTCTTCGTTCCTGCTGATCCTCACCGGAGCCGATGTCCTTGTCTCAACACCGGTCAGTATAGCTTCTCTGTCCGAGAAGCACTCCATTTTTTCAGAGAATGCCCTCAGTCCGCCTCTCAGACACTCAGAGAGATCCGTGCCGAATATCCTCTCAAAATCATATGCCGTAAGCCCGCGCGGATATGTCGGGATCACCCTGCCCTCATTAAGCCCGCGCCTGCCGTCCATGAACGAACCGACATCGCTCGCCGGCGCGGCGAAGTTTCCTCCCGCAGCGGCGAAAGCTGCTCTCTCGATGTTTTTCTGGAACCCGATCGCCTTGAGCGGATTCGCCCCGAAATCTTCGGGTCCGACCGAGACACATATCGCGCTGTTCGCGTTGTTTCCGTCCCTCAGATATGTGCTCATTCCGTTGGTCACGGTACCGCCGTTCTCTGATGCAGCCGCGACGACTGTCCCTCCTGGACACATACAGAACGTGTAAACACCTCTGCCGGCGATCTTCGCGGAGAGATTGTATTCTCCCTTAGGGAGTCTGGGATCTCCCGCCAGTTTTCCGTACAGCGAGCGGTCGACATCGCTCTGCAGATGCTCGATCCTGAATCCCACGGAGAACGGTTTTGCGGTGATCAGGGCTCCTCTCTCCATCAGCATGGAATAGGTGTCCCTTGCACTGTGGCCGCAGGCAAGGACCATGGCCTGCACCGGCATCTCCCCTGAGGTCGTCTTTATCCCGGTTAGCTGTCCTCTGCGGACCGTTATATCTTCCATCTGGCAGAGGAACCTTACTTCTCCGCCGTTCTCGGTTATCTTTTCCCTTATCCTCTTGACGATGTTTCTGAGGTTGTCTGTTCCGATATGCGGCCTTGCCTTGGTCAGTATATCGTCCGGCGCTCCGAAGAAGCAGAAAGTGTTCAGCACATAGTCACAGAGACCGTCGTTTATCCTGGTGGTGAGCTTGCCGTCCGAGAACGTTCCGGCTCCGCCCTCTCCGAACTGAATGTTGGTCTGCTGGTCGAAAGCACCGCCTGCAAAGAACCTGTCTACCGATGATGTTCTGGCATCGATATCCGCTCCGCGCTCAAGCAATATGGGCCGGTATCCGTATTCCGAAAGCAGATAGGCTGCAAACAGTCCTGCAGGTCCCGCTCCGACCACGACGGGCCGGCTCTCCAGTTTTTCCGTTCCTGTCTTGGGATGGAGCTGCTGCTTCTCGGCGTACTGCATGCCGTCTCCCGACGACGCCACTCTCTTTTCGGTATCGGGATCGCTGAGAGACACCGTCACGGAACAGACCATTGATGCCTGGCCTCTCCTGAGATCATAAGAGACTCTTCTCAGGGCATATTCTCCGGGCAGGCCGACTTTCTTTCTTGCCGCTTCTTCAGCTTCCTGTCCCGAACTGCCGAGAGGAAGTCTTATGCCAGTCACTATGATCATTTCCTGACGACCTCTACATTTACTGTATATGTTCCCACAGCCCATACCGTGCTGCTCGACGGGATCAGTATCGTGACCGGAACAGCCTGTGTTCCGGGTTCCGCTCTGAGCACCGAGGCATCGATCACCGCCACCAGAGAAGTGGGCAATAGACCGGCGACTGTTTCCGCGTCGCCTATGACATTGACGCCGCTGATGTGGTCGGTGAGCACAGTTACTTCATATCCCTCCGGTACATTGGACGCCCTTATGTCGGTGACCGTCATCTTCTGGGATCCCATCCCCTGCGGATCGAACTTGACCGAGATCGTCCCGACCCCGTCAAGATCAACATATCCGGATGGAAGCGTAACGTCGAACTGATATGTCTCTCCAAGATCAAGGGTAGCGACGTCCACGTATCCGACGGTCCTCACGGCTGTCGGAGCCGCGGTGCCCTCGGCATACGCAACGCGTATCGTGGAGGGAGAAAGAGAATACTTCAAAACGGAAGTGTCAAAGCCGGACGGAACATTGACGAACTCGATGTCGAAATCCACTGTTCCTTCCTTGTAAATGGGTACAAGGAGATCTACAGCTGTGACATCCATCCTAAGCATATCTGATGATATCTCGTTGTTGTCCGCATCATACAGGTGTATCTTCCCGGTGATCGATGCCGACGACGACAGACTTCCTGCCATCTTTCCCTCTGCGGTGACTTTTCTTATCCTGTCCACCGTTTCCCTGCTTCCCACGACCGTAACGGAACCAGGCGAACAGACTATGGGCTGGGCTACATAGCCGTCGGCGACAGTGAATCCTGAGACCGCCGGAGCAATCTGGAATTTTCTCATCGCAGATTCTCCGAATGTCAGGACCAGGCTGGACGGCTCCACGGTCTTGATCTCGTAATTCAGCAGCTGATTGTTTCTGGAAGCATTGAGCGTAATGTTATACGTCCCCGCTTCCGTGACTTTTGAAAAGTCCGGGGTGACTGTGATGCTGTCGGAAGTGAGCATGCCTATGATGCTTCTGTCTCCGGAGACAGTTACGCTCACTCTGTGCTCTGTGACCTCTCCTTCAATGAGATCCAGGCCCATCGACTGATAGCTGGCGCCTGTGGAAGGGATCTCCACCAGAACATTGTCTATAGTTCTGGTAGTGATGCTGTTGACGGAGAGGGCGACAAAAGTCCATACAACGACCGCCAGCACCAGCGACAGGACCATGAGCTTGGGCCTGCTGGTCAGCCAGTCTGAAAACAGTTCTTTGAACCAGTCTTTTCTCACTTTATCAACCTCTTGAAACTGAATTTCTGCTTGTCGTCATCCTCTTTTTCCCTGGGCATCAGTTCTCTCTCGAGGATCCTGAGCGTCCCGGCCTTGTCGAGATTGCGGATGATGACACCGTTCTGCGCGATGGAGATGAAACCGTTCTCCTCCGAAACGATCAGTGAAAGAGCGTCGGTGACCTCGGTTATGCCTATCCCCGCGCGGTGCCTCGTGCCCATCTCCTTGCTGATCTCGGTGTTGTGCGAGACAGGAAGCAGGCATCCGGCCGCGGTTATCCTGTCACCTCTGACGATCACTGCGCCGTCGTGCAGAGGGGATCCCTTGTAGAATATGTTCTCGATCAGTTCTTCCGAAATCTCTGCGTCGATGACGCTTCCTGTAGCAATGATCTCGGTCAGGGGCGTATCCTTCTCAAACACTATCAGCGCACCTGTCATGGTCCTTGACATGTCCGCCGCAGCCGAGCAGATCATCTCATACGCAGACTGAAGGCTGTTGATGTTCTGCTCATCCAGCCTGATGGTGAACAGGGATCTGCCGAACCGGGCTCTTCCGACACGCTCCAGCATGCTTCTGAGTTCCGGCTGGAATATCACCACGAGGACTACCAGTCCGTACCTGAACAGGTAGTCGATGACGAACTTGATCGTCTTTAGCTGAAGCGCCGTTGATACGGCATACGCGGCGGCAAGCACGATCATTCCTTTTACCAGCGCGCCGGTCCTCGTATGCGCCAGCATCCCGACCAGTTTATAGATAAGGTAAGCGACAAGCAGGATGTCCAGCGCGTCTCTCCACGAGAACGTGTTGGCCATCGCAATAACAGCTTCCTGTACCTGTTTGAAAAAGTTAAGCATATCTCTTATCTCTTAATAATGATTATTTTCAGAATAGCAGCGCCACCGCATGTGCCGCGATACCTTCGCCGCTGCCGGTGAATCCGAGTCCCTCTTCCGTCTTGGCTTTGACGTTCACCATGCCGGCAGGTATCTCCAGAGCTTCGGCTATATTGCATATCATCGCCGGGATATACTCTGCGAGCTTGGGTCTCTGACAGATCACCGTGGAATCCACGGATCCGATCCTGAAACCCTTTTCCCTAATCATCCTTCCGCATTCTCTCAGCAACTGCATGCTGTCGGCTCCCTCCAGCCCGGGATCGGTGTCGGGAAAATGATATCCTATATCTCTCAGTGCTGCAGCTCCCAGCAAAGCGTCACAGACCGCATGCAGCAGCACGTCGGCGTCCGAGTGTCCGAGAAGACCTTTCTCCCACGGGATGTCCACTCCGCCGAGCACAAGTTCCCTTTCAGGCACCAGTCTGTGGACATCATATCCATGTCCGATCCTCATGCTGTTTCCGCCTGCCTGCATCCTTGCCCTCTCAATGTCTTCAGGTGTCGTGATCTTGAAATTGGTTCTGTCGTTCTCGACCAGTTTCACAGGATATCCGTTTCTCTCGAACAGCTGGCAGTCATCAAAACTGTCGTCAGCCGAGAAGATGTATTCCCTGTACAGATCTGCGCGGAACATCTGCGGTGTGGCTACCGCATAAAGCCTGCTCCTGTCCGGCGTCTGAAGCGCGAATCCGTTATCATCCGTGATCTTTACGGTATCCGTGACAGGCAGCGCAGGCGCCGCTGCGCCGTGCTCCCTGACCGCTTCCGCCGTTCTTCTGATGACTTCCTCCGTTACAAAAGGTCTTGCGGCGTCATGTACGGCAAAGAACTCCGTATCGGCCGGTGCGGCTTTTACTCCGGCCTGTGCGGAACGGCATCTCGTGTCTCCTCCCCGCACCACTGCATACAGTTTCGGGTATCTGGCCTTCCAGGATGTGATCTCTTTCACCAGATCCTCTCTCGCCACAGCGACTACGGCATCTATCTCCGGACTGCTGCAGAACGCAGAGACCGAGCGTTCAAAAACACTGATCCCTCCGATCTCAAGCATAAGTTTGTCTGTGCCGTTCATCCTGGAGGATGATCCTCCTCCGACGACTATCGCGGTGATACCCATAAAACCATTCTCCAGAAGCATATAGTATCCGCATTCTAACTAAATATTATAGTGTAATCCGCTGCTCTTGACAACGGAACCACCGCAAGGCATGTCCCGTGATCTTCACTGCATTGACTGACAAACTCGTGAATGATTACACTTAACTTAAGCAGCAAACACCTCCCGCACATCAGCAAAGGAGCACAAGATGAGCAAAGCACCTGATATGGAAAACACAAAGAAACTCGGTTTCGGCCTGATGCGGCTTCCGAAAAAAGGTTTCGGAATAGATGTCAAACAGACGTCTCAGATGGTCGATCTTTTCATGGAAGCAGGTTTTACGTACTTCGACACGGCGTATGTATACACCGGATCGGAAGAAGCCGCCAGAAAAGCGCTCGTGGAACGTTATCCGCGTGAGAGCTTCACCCTGGCTACAAAACTTCATGCACCTTCCGCCCGTTCCGAGGATGCGGCAAGAAAGCAGTTCTATACGAGCCTTGAGCGCACCGGCGCACAGTATTTCGATTACTACCTGCTGCATTCCATAATGGGCAACAACTACAGGACCTATGAGAGATACCATCTCTGGGAGTTTGTAAACGAGCTGAAGGCAAAAGGTCTTATAAAGCACCTCGGGTTCTCGTTCCATGACAATCCCGACCTTCTGGACCGTGTTCTCAGCGAACATCCCGAAGTGGATTTCGTTCAGCTGCAGATCAACTACGCCGACTGGGAAAACCCGTCCGTGACCTCCAGAGCCAACTATGAAACTGCCCGCAGACACGGGAAATACATTACTGTCATGGAACCTGTCAAAGGAGGAAATCTGGCAAATCCACCCAGAGACATCAAAAAACTCTTCTCAGCTCATTCCCCGGATATGTCCTATCCTTCCTGGGCTATCAGATTCGCAGCTTCTCTGGACGGCATACTGACAGTCCTTTCAGGAATGTCCGATCTCTCACAGATGAAGGACAACCTCTCGTACATGAAGGACTTCCATCCTCTCGACAGTGAGGAACAGGAGATAATCCGGGAAGCGCAGCGCATTCTCGGCCGTTCCAAAACGATCCCCTGTACCGCATGCAGCTACTGCACAAAGGGATGCCCGATGCAGATACCTATCCCCGATATCTTCAAGGCCATGAACAAAAGGCTCGGAAACGGGCAACTGGAAGAATCAGTCAGGGATTACGCCGGGATCAAAGCCAGAGGATCCTGCGCCTCCGACTGCATTGAATGCGGTCAGTGCGAAGGCGTATGTCCCCAGCACCTGAAGATAACCGATCTCCTGAAAGAATGCGCTGAAGCGCTGGACACCAACTGATCTTATGAAACCCGAAAGAGCTGCCTGACGGCAGCTCTTTTTCTGTACCACGAATAATAATTATTGTTTTTCGATAAATATTTCTTGACATTCAGGATTGCCAGCGTTATCTTATCATTGCAAAAACCTTAAGGAGGCCTACATATGGATTGGAACAAGGACAGAAGCGTCCGTCTGACCGCAGTATTCGTGTTTCTGTTTGCCGCAGCCTTGCTGTCGGCAGACGTTCTCGGTTTCATATGGATCCCATGGTTCATATCCGTTACTGCAATAGATAAAACTCATCTTCCCGCACTGGCGGCAACGGTATATACCGGAAGCGTTTTCGCCTGGATATGTCTGTGTGCCATGTTCAGGCTTCTCAGATCGATAAGAGACGGAGACGTGTTTACCGAACAGAACGCCCGTCTGCTCCGCGTGATCAGCTGGTGCTGTGCAGGCGCTTGCATCGTGTTTCTGGTAAGTGTTCTGTATTACCCTCCCTTCATAATCATCGCCACTGCGGCAGGTTTCATGATGATGATCGTCCGCGTCGTCAAGAATATCATCCAGCAGGCAGCCGGAATGAAGTCCGAGCTCGATCTGACTGTATAAGGAGGCTGCCATGAAGATCATAGTCAATCTTGATGTAATGATGGCCCGCAGAAAGATCTCCGCCGGCGATCTTGCGGAACGGATAGGGATCACTCCTGCCAATCTGTCGGTATTGAAGACCGGCAAGGCAAAGGCGATAAGGTTCTCCACCCTCATGGCTCTGTGCCATGAGCTCAGATGCCAGCCCGGAGATATCCTTGAATACAGCGAGGAGGAAGAAGATTGAACTGTACTGAAACTGTACCTCAGGGAAACGACGCAATCGCCGTATCAGCTGCCAGAAGCAGCGTTTCATCCTTCTCATCCACAAAAACGGAACGCATATGCTCCCTCCTGTCATATGTCCTCGCGTTCGCCTACACGGGCATCTACTATAACTCCGACATCCATGACCCATCCTACATCCGCACCTCCGTGTGCATAGCTCTCACAGCGGCACTTATCATCCTCATCACCGAACTGATCCACCGCGGCGTTTCACATGACTGGGAGAGCTGGATATGGCTTTCCTGCTTCTGCGCCACAGTGCTCTCCGCCGTCTTCAGAAGGAACAGCGTATGGGAGCCGTACCAGATCCTTCTGTTCATACACATATTCGCGGTCTGGTGGGTGATCTCCAGAGCGGGGATCCTGCTCGAGGGAAAAAGCGGGCATCTCCTTCCTCTCGACGCTGTCAACGGTTTTATAGCCGTTCCCTTCGGAAATTTCTTCCTCAGAATAAGGACTGTGTTTGACGCCCTGACTTCCCGGATCGCCGGAAAAAGGGAAAAGAAACGGCACTTCAGCATCTGGACTGCGGCTGCCCTTATTGTTAGCGCGCTCCTGTTCCTCAAGTCCGCCGATCTGCTCCTGAGCGCTGACAGCGGATTTGAAGCCCGGTTTTCCGATATTAGCGAATCCGTCCGCAGGTTCCTTTCTTCCCTATCTGACATGATCGATGAGACCCTGCCTGAAAGGATACTGTTCAGCATCCCTGTAGGGGCCTGGCTCTTCGGACTTACAGCGGGCTCCCGCAGATACCCGAGATCCGTCCAGGAGAGGGAGAGGAGTGCAGCAACAGAGCTCCTCAGCAGACTTCGCAGAGTGCCCTCGGTGATCTGGGCCGCAGTGATATCTCTCTTCTCTCTCATGTATCTCGCGTTCTTCGTGCTGCAGAGCTCATACCTGTTCGGTGCCTTCACCGGCACTCTTCCGGACGGCTTCATAGTCTCTCAGTACGCCAGAGAGGGATTCTTTGAGCTTTGCAAGGTCATTTCGGTCAATTTTACTCTTCTTTGG
>JAFYZG010000016.1 GCA_017548825.1 Oscillospiraceae bacterium | reverse complement strand
TTCCCCAGGCATCCCAGTCCTCTCTCTTCCGGGTCAGAATCTCTGTTAAACATCAGTGTTCTCCGATCGTTCTGGATAGCATATTCTGGAAGCTACCTCTTCGGCGGCTTCGGTGCCCCTGAGCATCTCAACCAGCTTGAGGGCAAATCCCGACACCACTCCGGCAGCTCTGCCTGTGATGTAGGGCGGATCGATGACCACATCGGAATCGCTGTAGCTCTCTCCGAGCACATCAATGAAATCCGGGAAACAGGTCGCCTTCTTGCCGTTGAGCAGACCTTCTTTTGCGAGGATGGTAGGCGCGGCGCATATGGCAGCCACTATCATCCCGTCGCTCTCTCCGAATCCGAGCCTCGCGGCGCGTCTCACGGTCTCGCTCTTTGCGAGGTTCTCCGTTCCCAGGCCTCCGCCGGGGAAGAACACCGCTTCTGTGTCATCGCTCGGGAAGAACATATCCTCGGATATATCGGTCATGACCGTGATCCCGTGGGATCCCTTGGGCATGGACGTACCCACACCTACGGTGGTGACCTCTATACCGGCTCTTCTCATATAGTCTATGGGCACTATGGCCTCCGCCTCCTCAAAGCCGTCAGCCAGAAAAACGTAAACCATTAAGTGACCTCCTCAGTCAAGCATCAGATTCATATACGGTTCAAGACTGGACATCGGTTTTGCTGTCTTGAACGATTTGCTCATTCCGTAGATCATGTTTCTGCCCTCAAAAGGAAGGATGCCTCCTCCCACGGGCAGATTCATGGAGACTCTCTTGGGGTTCTGCTCGTCCACAAGACCGGCAAGCAGCATAGTGCCGCTCTCCTCCGACGTTCCCAGGATCTCCCTGATGAACATCGCTCTCTTTTTGAGCGAGTAGATCGCGTATGCCTTTCCGGCTTCTCCGGAATATGACGCGATGTGGTCCTCATATGCCAGAGCGTCGGCAGTCATGAAATCGAGCTGATCGTTTCTCCACTCTATGTGGGGTATCTCGTAGAGCGCCTTTTCACGTATCTCATGAAAATCGTCGCTGAACAGCCTGTCGTACTCGATGGGCACTTCAGGTCTCGGGACCGTCTCCAGCATGCCGGATCTAAGCTGCACGCGCCTGAGCGAGAAGTCGGGATTATACCCTCTCTTGCCGTAAAAGCGGAACAGGCTCCTGTTTCCCGGCACCAGCACTGCCATCTGGCAGTCTCTGGCCAAAGCGTTGCTCTCGACACAGGAGATGAGTTCCGTCATCAGGCCGCGTCCGCCTTTATCCGGTCTCGTAGCGCATCCGTAGATATAGACGCAGGGTATCGAGTCGTCATGATACCGGAATGAGCAGTATATGCTCATGGCCATGGATACGATCTCACCCTCCTCCTCATAGACGAGAGTGTCGTTGGGATCCATCACCTTGTCGAACAGAAAGTCGACATAGCTCAGCGGATCGTCAAAACTCTGGTCCCAGATCTTCTTGATCTCGGGTATGTCCAGTACAGTCGCAGAACGAATCATTTGATTATCACCGTATTCTTTTCCAGTATATATACCGGTTCGTAGGACATCTTCGCACGTCTGAGGTCTTCGCTTCCGGCGTCGTCCTCCCGGTTGATAAACTCATATCTGTCGCGGAGCATCTTCGCGAATTCCCTGTTGATGACGGAGTAGGCGCCGTCGATATCCCTCATGGCCTTCTCCACATGAGTGCAGAAAGAGTCTTCCGATATCTCCTCTCCGCAGCACCATGCGACCACCTTGCCCCCGACCCGCAGCAGCGCCCCGGTAAGACCCAGTCTCTCAAACTGGCAGAGGCTTCCTGCGGAGCTGGCGCAGTCCTCCCTGAGATCGTCCTCAGATCCGCTCATACCGGCATACCATGCGGCATTCATTGCCGCCGCCTCCGGCAGATTGTCCGGGTCTATCATCTCAAACGACCAGTCCTCATAGAGTCTCTCGAACCTGGAACAGTGGTTGCGTTTGGAATGATATTTCTTGCCGGGAAGATCCGCCAGGTCGGAACTGCGGTAGACATACTCACCATTGTCCTGTGCTGTGACCGAGACCACTCTGTCTCCGAACAGTTCCTTCAGAAGATCTGCATCGTCTTTTGTGATATTTACGAACCTCTTGGTTCCGTCAGGTCCCGCAGGCAGTTCGTCTACGATCTCGATCAGGTCTCCTCTTCCCAGCGGCATCAGGTATGACCCGAAACTGCCGAACCTGACCACCGCGCTGTCATTATGATACGCCACATTTGTGTCGTAGAAGTTTCGGTAAAGATAAATATTGGAAAAAGTATACTCGCAGCCGCGGTCCTTTTCCCTGAGCAGAGGCAGAAGCCTGTCTCTGTCTTCGATGGATACTTTTTGGAATGCCAACATATCAGATCTCCGGATCGCGCGCTACGGTCTCCATTATCTTTTTATGGATCTCGTCTATGGGCAGGATCTCTCCGTCCCTGTCACAGTCTATCTTCTCCCATCCGAGGCTGTCAGCGCAGTACAGCGCTGCCGCCCTGCACCTCTTCTGGTATTCTTCATCCCTCTCGTGGATGTCTTTCTTGGTCTCGTCTCCGCCGTAGCGTTTTTCCAGCAGCTTCTTCGAGCACTCCTCGCTCATATTGAGGAACAGCACCAGAGAAGGTCTCGGGATCCCCATGAGCCGGTACTCGAAATCCTCGAGCCAGCTCAGATACTCGTCCCACTTCTCCTCGGGCAGTTTGCAGGTCTGGAAGATCTCGTTGGAGGTGGTGTATCTGTCGCACACGAACACCGTTCCTTTGTCGTATTCTTCCTTCCACTGGGAGCGGTAGTTCGCGAACCTGTCCACCGCATACAGCACCGACGCCGCGTAGCTGTCCACATCGTCCGGATGTCTTCCGAACTCACCGTTCAGGTACATCCTGACCGGGCCGCTGGACAGCGAGCCGTAATCCGGGAAGGACAGTTTCCTGACCTTTTTCCCTTCTTTCCTCAGCGCGTTGAACAGCAGTTCGGACTGAGTGGCTTTCCCGCTTCCGTCAAGCCCTTCGATAACTATAAGCCTGCCGCTCATTTCCTTGCTTCTTCCTTGAGCTTTTTGTAGTACTCCTGTACTTCGGCGAAATGTCCGCAGGTCATCTTGCCTTCCGGGCACCTCCCCATCGCCACGCAGGACGGTCCGGAGGACTCGAACAGCGCCGGCGCCACCTGGTACACGAGCTTCAGCATCTCGTCCGCCACCTGATGGATCTCCCACTGGGCGCGGTTGCAGCATCTGAGCTGGAACAGGTGTCTGAGGCTTCTGACGTTCATGGTGACCACCATCTGTGTGGTGCAGGCGTTGGGCAGCACGAAACGCGCATCCTCGATGGCTCTCTTCTCCGCCTTGCCTGCGGCTGCCTTCTCGCTGAGGCCCTGCTGCACATACTCCGCGGTATACTTTGCCTTGAGTTTGTCGGAGATGGCGTTATAGACCTCTGCGTCGTGCTTCATGGTCTCTTCGTAGAGCGCCAGCACTTCCGGATCCTCAGTGAGCGCCGGAGGCGTGACATACTCGAAGTTGTCGAGCCTGACATATCTCTGGCTCTGTACGCTGTATGACGCGAGCCTGTGTCTCGTTATCTGGGCCAGGAATGATCTGGACACGCCTTCTATCGCAAAGGTGAAGCTGGCGTGCTCCACGGGGCTCTCATGTCCCATCTCGCCCAGCGTCCTCAGGTATTTGGCTGTTCCCTCATCGGTGAGCCCGTCCATGAGCTCGCCGGCGGTGGAATCCGAATAGCATAGTTTGGCGGCGCTTGCCACCACCTTCTCGGGTATCGGTGTGTGTGCCAAAAGATAGACCTTCATTGTATTATTCCTCCAGTTTTTTCATAGGTGCGTATTTTGCCATGGCTTTTTTTCTGCCGACTCTGTCGAACTTTATATCAACGAGGCTGTCGTTCCCGACTCTGGTGACCGAGATCACGGTGCCTCTTCCGAACATCCTGTGCTCCACGATATCTCCCGGCGCGTATGACACTTCCTCAGATGCGGAGTTGCGCAGCGGTACCGTGGAGATATGCGACTTGAGCTCCTCCGGTCTGCTCTGCGGGCGCTGTCTGCTCTGCTGTCCCCTGCGCTCAGTCCCGGCTCCGCTCAGTGAGTTCGTATAGAAATTCCCGAACGTGTTTGCCCTGGCATAATCGTTGTCCAGATAGTTCTTCCTTCTCTCTTCCCCGATCTCGGTAACATATCTCCTGTCGACCTCCGCCAGGAACCTGGATGCGGCATTCCGTCTGGAATACCCGTACAGCATCCTTATGCCGGCGTGGGTCATGTGCAGTTCCTTCCTCGCCCTTGTCATGCCGACGTACGCGAGACGCCTTTCCTCCTCGATATCGCCGTCTCTGGCGCTTCTCTCGGACGGAAATATGCCCTCCTCCATGCCTGCCAGATAGACATAGTCGAACTCCAGTCCCTTGGCGGAATGGATCGTCATCAGAGAGACCCTGTCGGCGTCCTCGTCATAGTCGTCCATGTTGGAGTACAGCGCAAGTTCCTCCAGGAAAGCCGCGAGATCGCCGTCCGGGTTGTCGTTCTCATAAAGCCTTACTGTAGACAGGAACTCGTTGACGTTCTCAAGTCTTGCTTCGTTCTCGCTTCCCGGCTCCGAGAGCATCTGTCTGTAACCGGTGATGTCCAGCATCCTGTCGGTGAAATCCCCGAGACTCAGCTCCGCATATGCGTCACAGAGCTTCTTGTACATATCCATGAAGTTCCTGATCGCCGGCAGCGCTCTGGACAGCGCCGGGAAATCGGAAGCGTTTGCCATGACCTCCATCATGGAGATACCCAGTCCCGACGCGATCTGCTCGATATTATCCACCGTGGTGCTGCCGAGTTTTCTCGAGGGACGGTTGATTATCCTTTTTAGCCTCAGGTCGTCGGAGGGCTGGCTCACTATGGCCATGTAGCTCATGACGTCCTTGATCTCAGCGCGGTCGTAGAATCTCAGTGCTCCCACTATCTTGTATGGTACGCCTGTGCGCATGAAATAGGTCTCAAAGGCATTGCTCTGGGCGTTGGTCCTGTAGAGCACGGCGTGGGCCGAGAACGGAATGCCTTTTTTATTGTGCTTCATCAGCTCCTGCGCCACGAACGCGGCTTCCGATACCTCGTCGTCGCAGAGTCTGATCTCCACCTTCTCGCCATCGGAGGCGTTGGTCCACAGCTCCTTGCCCTTGCGTTGGCTGTTGTTGCGTATGACTGAGTTAGCGCAGTTCAGTATGTTGCTGGTGGACCTGTAGTTCTGCTCCAGCCTTATGACCTTAGCCGGCGCGAAATCCTTCTCGAATCTCAGAATGTTCTCTATGTTTGCCCCGCGGAAGCTGTATATGGACTGGTCATCGTCGCCCACCGCGAACACGTTGTTGTCGTCATTTGCCAGGAGCTTCACCAGGCGGTACTGCGCATGACTGGTATCCTGGTACTCATCCACCATTATGTATTTGAACCGGTTGTGGTAGTATTCCCGCACATCCTCATTCTGTTCGAGCAGCCTCACTGTAAAGTAGATGAGATCGTCGAAGTCGAAAGCGCCGGCGTCCTTGAGCTTCTTCTGGTATCTCTCGTATACCTGCAGTATGGTGTCGGTCTCTGCGTCATACTGATGCGTGCGGCGGTATTCGTCGGGCGTCATCATGTAATCCTTGATGACCGAGAACTTTGACGCCAGCATCCTCGGCGGATAGAACTTGTCATTTACTCCGAGATCTTTGCAGATATCCTTTATGACTCTTTCAGAGTCATCGGTGTCGTATATCGTGAAGTTCTGCGGCCACCCCAGTCGCTGGGCGTCGCGTCTGAGGAATCTGACACATTCGGAATGGAAATTGGACGCGAACACATCGTTCCCGTCTTCTCCCACCGCTGTCACTATCCTCTCCTTGAGCTGGGCCGCGGCTTTGTTCGTGAATGTGATCGCGAGGATGTTCCAGGGTCTAATGTTGCCCGTTTTGAGCATCCGTGCAAGATCATCCGACGGTCTGCCTCCGGTCTTTATCAGCTGTTCCAGCCCCGCCACATCCCCGTCCGTGGGATCCGGCCACAGCTCCTGGGATTCATATGCGTCCCCGAATCTCAGCAGATTGTTTATCCTGTTGACGATGACCGTGGTCTTTCCGCTTCCGGCTCCGGCGAGCACGAGGACAGCTCCCTTGCCGGTCAGCGCGGCCTGAAGCTGTTCTTTATTGAGTCTGCCGTACTGGCTCTCTATATATCTTTTTCTGAGCTCTATAAATCTGTCAGCTGTACTCATAAAATGCGATCCCTTATCAGTCTGCATACATAGTAATTCTACCATACCAAGGCTTCATAAACCATGAGAAAAACCTTGACCACAAAAACGCAGAAGATGCCGCGTCAACGCGGCATCTTCCATTGAATATCGTTATCTGCTTTTCTGTTAAGGCTCACTCAACGCTGTACAGAAGTCCTTCGTACGTGGGGAACGGCCAGTATTCCTTTCCCACCAGCACCTCCGCAGTGTCGCAGTTTTCTCTCAGCTCCTTCATCTTGGGAAGCACCTTATCCCTTACTATCTCGGCTTTGCGCACCGTGCTTTCGGCAGCTGTCTCTTCCTCCACCGCAGATTCCAGTTCCGCCGAGACGCGGTAGATGCTGTCAGCAAGCGCAGACAGCCTTGATACCACATCCTTCTCGTAGCTGCAGTCCAGATCTTTGACGATGACGGTCTTGTGGGCAGCGGTCCTGGATATCCTGTCCTCGAACTCCGCTATCGCCGGCAGTATCTGCCTGCTCACCGTGCGGATCATGGTATTTGCTTCTATGATCTCGGTCTTGGAGTAGTTGTCCAGCAGTATCTCGCATCTGGATCTCAG
>JAFYZG010000101.1 GCA_017548825.1 Oscillospiraceae bacterium | reverse complement strand
GTACGTCAGTACACACCCTATCTCGGCAAACTGGGACTTACCTATACGCAATATCTGGTCAGGATGGTCCTATGGGAGAAAGAGAACGTTTCTTCCAAGGAACTTGCCCGGTGCCTGCGCCTGGATTACGGCACGCTCACACCGGTCCTCAGAAGGCTTCAGCAGGCGGAATACATCAAAAAGGAACGCTCCTCCGAAGACGAACGCCTTCTTGCCCTGACACTTACGGAAAAAGGACGCGCTCTCAGGGGCAGCGCGATCAGCATTCCCACTGCAGTCGCGGATTGCATGGGACTCAGTGAAGAGGAATTCAAAACACTGTATACGATAGCCTACAAGGCTCTTGACCATATGGAGAACAGATCAAAAGGAGAAGAATAATGTCATCAGTCTACGATTTCTCAGTAAAAGATATGAAAGGAAACGAAGTAAGTATCGGCGATTTCGCGGGAAAGGTCCTTCTGATCGTCAATACCGCCACAGGCTGCGGTTTCACCCCTCATTACGAACCTCTGGAAGAGATGTATAAGGAGTATAGAGACCGCGGATTCGAGATCCTCGATTTCCCCTGCAACCAGTTCGCTAACCAGGCACCCGGTACCGAAGATGAGATACACGAGTTCTGCACTCTCAAGTTCGGGACTGAATTCCCGCAGTTTGCCAAGATCGATGTCAACGGAGACAATGCCGATCCCCTTTTTGCTTTCCTGGCTACGGAAAAGCCATTCGAGGGATTCGGAAAAGGTCTGAAATTTGCAGCTCTCAAGACCTTCTCTGATCTGAACAACAAAGCCTTCGGTGACAAGGCCTATATAAAGTGGAATTTCACAAAATTCCTCATCGACCGCGAGGGCAATGTTGTAGCCCGTTTCGAGCCGACTGTCGATATGGACGACGTAAAAAATGCTGTTGCAGCAGAACTGGAGAAATAAGGTATGGACGAGCAGAACAGCCGTGACCGGGTCATAATCCGGACAAGCGTTATAGGAATACTTGCCAACATATTGCTTGCGTCTTTCAAAGCCTTCGTCGGTTTCATGTCCAACTCCATCGCAATTGTAATGGACGCCGTGAACAACATCTCCGACGCAGCGAGCTCTGTCATCACCATAGTCGGAACCAAGCTTGCAGGAAAAGAGGCTGACAAAAAGCATCCGTTCGGTTACGGAAGGATAGAATATATAAGCGCGATGGCCATCTCTTTTCTGGTGCTCTATGCAGGCATCACCGCCTTCATCGAATCCGTAAAGAAGATCATCAATCCGGAGACTCCGGATTACTCCACGGCCTCTCTCGTTATCGTAGCCGTCGCAGTACTGGTAAAGATCTTTCTCGGAAGATATGTGAAGAGCGTCGGGGAAAAAGTGAATTCCGATTCCCTGGTCAACTCCGGAGAAGACGCTACGCTGGACTCTGTCATCTCCGCCTCCACTCTGGTAGCGGCTCTCATCTACCTTTATTTCGGACTTTCTCTGGAAGCATGGCTCGGCGCTGTTATAGCCGCGGTCATCATCAAGTCAGGACTTGAGATGCTGAGTGATACTCTGTCCAAGATCCTCGGTGAGCGCGCAGACGCCGCGCTTGCGGTAGCGATCAAAAAGACTATTGCCGGATATCCCGATGTCAGAGGAGCCTATGATCTCGTTCTGCATAATTACGGTCCCGATTCATACAACGGATCCGTCCATATCGAAGTTCCCGACACTATGACGGCAGATGAACTGGATAAGATGCTGCGCAGGATAACGGTAGATGTGTATCATAAACACGATGTTCTCCTGACTGCGATCGGTGTCTATTCCAATAACACCAGAGACCCGGAGATCGCTGAGCTCAGGGAAAAGGTCAGAGAGATAGCAACAGCAAATCCGTATGTCATTCAGATGCACGCATTCTATATCGACAAAGCGGAAAAGACGCTGCGTTTCGATATCGTCATCAGTTTCGAGGCTTCGGACAGAAACCTCGTCTATCAGGACGTTCTGACAAGGACACAGAAAGAATTTCCGGATTATGATATCCAGATCGCCACCGACATCGATTTCAGCGAGATACTGGAATCCTGATACTCGCAACGGCGATATTGTCGGCATCATATAAAACATAAAAGCATGCCCCGGTCAATGACCGGGGCGTTTTACTTTATGATGCTGTGAATCGTGTCACTCTATGATCTGCCAGCGGGCTGAGTTGGGGTCAGGATTGGGATCGAACTCCGCCTCGCCTTTACCGATGCTTTCATTGCCGAAGACCATCGTGAAGTCGCAGTCCTTGGTGAAAGGCTTCCACTCGGGAAGATCTCCGCCGTTCGGATCGCCGTTCTTGCAGAAATTGGTCCAGTAGGTGACCATCGTGTCGGACAGCTTATAGTCGTACTCCGTGAACGGGCGCCAGCATCTGTCCAGTGTTCCCTGGATATACCACAGGTCGCTGGAGTGCCAGGAACCGGAATCGTCCCCGGGCAGAGCCCGCGAGAAGAAGTACAGGTATCCGGGCTTCCTTCCATTAGCCTCATGCTTGAGGAGAAGACTGCGCATGCCGGAGTTGATGGACGGAGGCATCCAGACCAGCGGTACGCCTCCCGCCATATCGTCCTTCGTGGAACCCATCATGAGCTGAACGTCGTTGTATTCTCCGTTATCAACACATTCTTCATATGTCTTGGTAAGCGCATAGCCGTCGATAAAGGGTCCGAAAGCCAGAGGTAACCTGATGTTGCCAAGATCCGGTCTGAAGGTCTTATAGTAGTCCATGAGCTGGTCTGCAGAAAGATCTTTCATCTCAAGCGGAGAACTGTATCCGCAGTGCTCGACGAACTGTTTTCCGACGCTGTAGGCAAGATCCCTCTCCCTGAATCCGCCGAGGCCGCTGTGTACTACCGCTTTCTGCATCATACCCTTCATGAGAGGTGAACACATTAGGGCTATGACTGATCCTGCACCGGCGGACTGGCCGAATGCCATCACGTTCTCGGGATCTCCTCCGAAAGCGGCTATATTCTCATGTACCCACTTCATCGCCGCGATCTGGTCCAGAAGCCCGAAGTTACCGGATGTTCCGTTCTCGTCGTCCAGATCCGGATGCGCGAGGTATCCGAAAATGGAGAGCCTGTAGTTGATAGATACATAGACGACATTCTTGGATGCGAATGCTTCTCCGTCGAATTCCCTCTCGTGGGCAAATCCCGAATTGAATCCGCCTCCGAAGATCCAGACAGCCACCGGCAGCTTTTCATCAGCTGTCCTGGCAGGTGTCCAGACGTTCAGATACAGGCAGTCCTCACTGCTCGTGAAAGGCTCGTTCTGCCATTCACGGTCATAGAACGATCCTTTCCTGTGCACTCCCTGCACAGGAGGCGCAGTGAATTCTTCTGCCTTTCTCACCCCTTCCCAGGGTTCGACAGGCTGAGGAGCTTTCCAGCGTAAATCACCGACAGGCGGTGCTGCAAAAGGAACTCCTCTGAATACGGTGATATCTTTTCCGGGTATCTCTACACCGGAGACCAGTCCCGCATTGGTCTTTGCGATTGTGATTGCCATTGCATATCTCCTCCTTGCAATGCTGTGAAAATGTGACGATTACTGCGGCAAAGGCATCAAATGACGCCTTTTCTGTTTCAGTTCATTTGATATCAGGTGCGGACGTACGTGACTTCAGCTGTGAGCAGTTCACATGATGACCAGCCCGTTAGGCACAGCCCTTTCCACCTCAAGAAAACTCTCCGCATCTCTGTCTGACACCATGAGAGATCTCCTGCCGTCCAGCAGGATCTGCGCCGATCCCCCTCCGTCGAGATGGATCCCGTTGCGCATGCCGAGCTGACAGCAGATGTCGGCAGCCTCCGAGAGAGATGCTCCGCAGCTGTCCGTGCCGGGCCTGTATCCGAACTTTCCCGCTCCTTCAAACCAGAGCAGCATGGGTCTTCCTTCCCCGTCCGCTCCGAGAACGATCCTCGGCGCTCTGGCCTTTTTGTAGTCAAGAGGATAGAAAGTTGGAGGATAACTGGGCTCGAACGGCTTCTTATAGTTGAAGAACGGCGAGATGAACCTGTCTGTCCTTATCCCATCCGCCACCGCGCTGTTTCCGACTTGGACCGCGAATACCGTGTCGGGCATTCCGCTGTAAGTCACCTCAAGTCCTCCCGCATCCTTTAGCGGTGCGTCCGTGCGGATCACGAAGCCCGCCGCAGGTATCTTTATCCTTCCTCCCGTTTTTGCGGCTGTCACTCTGTTCCCGCATATTACCGTGTCATATCCCCCCGCGGGAGTCCTTCCCGCAGCGGGACGCTGGAAGATCCGGCAGTTCTCGCCGTGATGAAACGACATATCTCCGATATGAACGGTCAGCTGTGTAAGATCCGCCCCGGTTATCCCCGTCTCTCCGCTCTTTGAGACGTGGAGCACCTGCCGTCCGAACATCGGGGGGGTCAGTATCCTTCCGTCCTTTACGCAGAGTCCGAAAGACGTGCCGATGCTGTCATAGCGGCTCGCGCAGTCAAATCCGTCCATGATGAAGAAACTGGAGTTTACCTTGAGCCGGGCGTCCGTCCTGCTGCGGCTGAGAAATCCGAATCTGTCCGATACCGGCAGTATCCTGACAGTGTTCCACATTCCCCTGACAGTCCTCAGACAGCCTCTCTCTTTGAGGTGTTCGAACATCTCCCCGGCTTCCGGATCCGAGAATACCGGACTCCCGTTTCTGAAGCGCAAAGAGCGCTCCATCATTATCGCCGCACTGATCAGCGGATCATATACGTTTCCGTACTCAGGATCGCCGGAAACAGGCTTCACCTGATAGTCTTCCGGCAGTCTGAAAAGAACGAGGTTTCCGAACGCGAATGCGTACTTTTTTATGATGTAATCCTCATAGAGATCTGCCAGGCGTTCGAAACTCTCCGGGTCGAAATCCGGAGTCAGAAAATCCATCTCACTGAAGGACCCGAAACGCACGATCTGCACCTTCTGCAGATCGCCGCTGCCGTATCTGAATTCCCTTATCTCCTGAGTGATCATCTTCCGGCCTTCCCGAACCTCTCCTCCAGATGCGATTCAGCCTCCTCGCGGCTGATCTCACCGCTGTTGTATCTGGCCATTACCTCCACATCCTGATCCCTGAGCTTATAGAAGAAAACCAGCAGTACCAGCGCTACAGCGTATCCGATCGCCGGCAGGAGATTGAAGACCGTCCATATCCCGTCAGCCACTCTTTCGCTCTGCACCGCGGTCTCTCCTATGGAAGAGTCATAGCCGAAAAGTCCGAGCGCAAAGAGCGCCACGGAACCTATGACTGCGTTCTTGAGTTTTGCGGTGAACGTCTGCAGGCTGAATGATATGCCCGATGCCCTGACCCCGGTCTTGTATGTTCCGTACTCCACGCTGTCGGCGATCAGCATGTAACTGATGACCATGAAGAATGAGTAGCCGATCCCCCTGATGACTGTCGGGATAAAGAACATCACTATGCTGACGTATCCGGCCAGATAGCATCCGACGCTCCCGATAAAAGCCGTTATCATGCCGAATATCAGCAGAGATCGTTTGTCGAACTTTCTGGAAAGCCTTGGTATCAGAAGGCTGGTGAAGACCATCGGCAGGCTGGTGACCGCGGTGACCAGTGTGGCCAGAGACTCGTCTCTAAGGCAGTTTCTGGCCATCAGAAGGCTGAGCGTCGTTTCTATCGAGCACACCCCCACGATGAAGATCAGCAGCAGGCTGATGGTGAGATAACGGTTCTTTCCGATGTATCCGAACATCTCCTTCAGCCCGTACTCTTCTCCGCTCTGCTCCCTGGCCGTCCTCTCCTTCCCGAGGAAAAGGACAGGCAGCATGAACAGCGTGCTTACCAGACAGATGACCACGGCGCTCAGGAACCAGCCCAGTTTTGGTCTGATGACCGGAACCAGCAGAGTTCCCACAAGTCCTCCCATTATCCCTCCGAAGCGGTTAGATGATATAAGACCGGTCCTCTCTTTTATGTTGGTCGTCATGACAGTAGGCAGTGCGTACATCGGCGCATCCAGCATGGTGTAAGAGCAGTCGAATATTACGTACGCGATGAGGAACCAGGCGATCTTGACCCACTGTTTCCCGATACCGCTGTCTATGGCGAACATGAATACGGTGGACACCCCGATCAGCATAGTCCCCAGCCGGATCCACGGAAGGAACTTCCGACCGCCCTTGAACTCGGTCTTATCGACGATATACCCGAAAAGCGTGTCGTTGACCGCGTCCCAGATCTTGGGCCCCAGCAAGACTGCTGAAGCCACTTTGGCATCCAGACCTATATCCAGCAGGAAGGTGGATACCAGTCCCGCGAACGACCAGAGCAAGTTCTGCCCGAAGAAAAAGATGCCGTAGGAGATCCTCTCTCCCCGCGTTGTCTGAAGATCTCTGTCTGACATGATTATTACCTCCGCAGTGCGGCTGTCTGTGTGCAATGTTATGACGTTACTCTTATAATATATATAATAACTCATTTTGATCGACTGTCGGGAGACGTGTATCTCGCGCCACTGTCGGAAAATCATGCCTGAACAAGACTAACGATAAATCTGAAAGGAGTTTCCCATGCCCAAGAATTTCATCTCCAATTACGAGTATCCTGTCGTTTCCACGCCGAAAGGCCTTATCAGAGGTTATTTCTATGACGGCGTCTTCAACTTCAAAGGCATCAAGTACGCCAACGCGAAGCGGTTCCACAAGCCGGAGCCGATAGAACCGTGGGAAGGCATCAAAAACGCTCTGTCCTGGGGCTTCAACTGCCCTACCATGACCGAGGACAGCCGCGATGAGACCGCCTATCTCGACCACCGTTACTGGCCCAAGAACGAGAACTGCCAGTACCTCAATGTCTGGACCACCACCATCGACAGCACTGCAAAAAAGCCCGTAATCCTCTGGATACACGGAGGCGGATTTGCCGGCTGTTCAGCCATAGAGCTCCTCTGCGCGGACGGCGAGGAGATGTGCGGATACGGAGATGTCGTCATGGTCAGTCTGAACCACAGGCTCAACATTCTCGGCTTCCTGGATGTCTCCGCGTACGGTCCCCAGTATGAGAACTCCGGCAACGCCGGGCTGGCTGAGCTGATCCCCAATCTTCTCACTTCCCTGGGTATCCTCGGTACCTTCATGGGTTTGTCCCGGGGCCTTTCTTCTCTGAATTTTGCCGATTCCGCCCGCCTTATCAGCGGTATTCCTGATCTGCTCAGCGGAATGCGTTTTGCTTTCGGTACCTCTGTGGCCGGTATCAGCTGC
>JAFYZG010000100.1 GCA_017548825.1 Oscillospiraceae bacterium | reverse complement strand
GAGCATTCGACTCATACGAACCTCCGGAAGGTTCCTGAGCCGCCCTTTCTTCTGCATGACCGTCCGGATCATCCGCAGGCTGAAAAGTTCCGTTCTGGCTGTCCTCCTCCGTCTGAAGTCCGCTCACCGGTTCTTTCTCCGTATCCCCGGAAGGATCGGCGGTCTCTGTCTGCTGTCCCTGGCCGCTGTCATCAATCACCGGCAATTTATCGTTCCCGAGGATTCCGCTCTTCCAGAGCCCGAGTCCCAGGAGCGCCACCAGACAGAACGAGAATACCGGCACCACGACCCTGGTCGCGACTTTCCTGCGCTCTCTCCTTTCAGTCTCATACTCCTCTATGCGTCTCAGGGCATCGTTCGCCATCTGCTCATAGGTCTTCATTGATATATCCCTCCGTTTCCAAAACCTTCTTCAGTGACTGCCTTGCCCTGTACAGCAGGGTCTCCACGCTGTGGACCGACTTCTTCATGATCTGAGCTGTTTCTCTGTTGCTGAATCCCTCGAAGTATGTGAGCCACAGCACCTGGCGGTATTCCGCCCTGAGATATCCCATGGCCCTGTGGACCGCGATCTTCTCCTCCTGCCTGATGTACGCGTTCTCCAGCGATTCCAGATCCGCGATATCAGTGCGGCCGTCGATCGGCTCGGTCCTTCTCCTCGACTCCTTCCTTAAATGGTCTATCGCCACGTTCCTTCCTATGGCGTAGAGCCAGGTGCGGAAGGAGGATCTGCCCGAGAACCGCGGTTTTCTGATACCTATCTTCACGAAGGTATCCTCCGCGAGCTCCTCAGCGAGCGGGATGTTGTCGACGAAGCTGTTCAGATACAGGATCAGTCCGTCCTTGTGATCCCTGACGATCTCGACAAAGCCGTTGTCGTCACCATCAAGAAAACGGCGGTAGCTACTTGCACCATTTTCCATCGATCTGTTTCCTTCCTGTGCGGAGCCTTCCGGCCTCGTTCACTCATTAGACGCAAATCAGTCCGAAAACCTCACAGCCGCTCTTTACCGTTTAAATACAGTCTTCCGGCGGATATAATATGCTTAACGGAACATTCCATCACGCGGATCCCGAAAGGCTTGAATAACATGTATAAAGTATATATCGAGAACCTCGATAACAGAGAGCTCTCCTTCCCGGAAGGCACCGACGTCGAGACCGTCTACAAGGCCGTCAGGGACGAGCTCCCCCTGCCTGCATACGTCTCCAAGCTGGACAACGCATACAGGGCCTTCACCCACAAGCTCACCCATGATTCCCGTATCGAGTTCCTGGACCTGAGAAATCAGGAAGCCTGGCAGGTGTATCAGAACAGCCTCGTGATGATATTCATCAAGGCCGTACACGACGTGCTCGGAAAAGATGTCAGGGTCAGCATCAGGAACGCCCTCAACATGGGCATCTTCGTGACGCTGACTCACAAGGTCGACGCCGATGTCCTCAAAAGCATAGAAGACCGCATGCGCGGGATAGTCGACGCCGATCTGCCCATCACAAAGGAGCACTACACCAAGGACGGAGCCATGATCGTCGCCAGAAAGCAGCACCAGAAGGAGACCATGAAGCTGCTGGAGAGCATCACCAACATCGACGACATCCAGCTCTATTCCCTGGACGACGAGCTGCAGATCTTCTACAACATCCTGGTCCCCTCCACCGGATATATTCAGTACTTCGGGCTCAGGCAGTACCGCAGCGGACTGATCCTGCAGTATCCTCAGCAGGGCGATCCGACACGTGTAGCCGAATACGTCGAGCAGCCCAAGATGTACGCCGCCTACTCGGAAGCCATCAGATGGGGACAGCTGATGGACGTCAATTACGTCTGCGATCTCAACGAGAACATAATCGAGGGAGGGATCTCCGACCTGATACTCCTCCAGGAAGCGCTGCACGAGAAGAAGATCAGCGACATTGCCGACATGATCAAGGAGAAAGGCAGCCGCGTTGTGCTGATATGCGGTCCCTCCTCCAGCGGTAAGACCACATTTGCCAAGAGGCTCTGCATACAGCTGAGAGTAAACGGTTTCAAGACTCTCTACATGGGGACGGACGACTACTACAAGGAGTTCCACGAGAGAGTCTACGACGAGAACGGAGACGCAGATCTGGAATCCATCAGGGCTATCGACACCGGGCTTTTCCGCGACCAGATACAGGCTCTTCTCAACGGAGAAGAGGTGGACCTGCCCCACTACGATTTCTCGATACCGGGAAAGGTCTTCGGAAAGCATATAACGAAGATAGACAAAAACACTCTCCTGGTCATAGAAGGCATCCACGCCCTCAACGAGGAGATGACGGAGAACATCCCCGCGGAGGAGAAGTTCAAGATCTATATCTCCCCTCTCACCCCTATATCGATAGATCACCACAACAGGATCTCAGCCACTGACGCTCGCCTGCTGCGCAGACTGGTAAGGGACTGCAAGTTCCGCGACAGCAACGCCGAGCACGTCATCCACACCTGGCCCAAAGTCAGAGCCAGCGAGGACATCAACATATTCCCCTACAACTCTGAGGCGGATATATTCTTCAACTCTAACTGCATATACGAGATCGCGCTGATCAAGAAGTATGCGGAACCTCTGCTCAAGAGGATCAAGAGGACTCAGCCGGAATACGCCGAGGCGCAGCGCCTGCTGGATTTCCTCAAATACTTCGATCTTCTCTATGAAGACAGCGACATCGTGAACAACTCCATAATCCGCGAGTTCATAGGCGGATCCGTGATCATCAGATAACAGGCGTCGTTTCAGACGCAAAGTAACAGCAGCACGCTCCTGAGAGCATGCTGCTGTCGTTTATATGCTCGTTATTTCAGTATGAACTCAGAGATCAGTTCGCTGATCTGCCTGACGTTCACGTTCGACTTGAAGTCAAAGAACAGCCTGGCTCCGTCACTGAATGCCATTACCAGCTCACTGTCTGTATCCAGCACTCCAGCTGTCTCTATCCCGTAATAGACCACCTTGGCGTAGGGATATGAGAAGTATGAGACTCTCTTGCCGGTGAGGCCCTGTACGTTGACCACGAAGACTCTTTTGTTGGTGAAGATGACCTGGTCTCTGATGGTGTGGAATGCCTGTATGACCTCCTCCCCGTTCACCAGCAGAGAAGTGACCTCCGGCCTGACTTCCGACAGTTCTATGCTTCTTAAGTTGATAAGGTTCGCGCTGAAATCGATATCGCTGTTTATAGTGGGCATGTATGCTCCTTTCTGCCGCTGGGCACGGAAACCTGTGGCAAACCGCGCCCTGCTGTTGTATCCTCATTATAACAGTACTGTTTGACGGTACCTGAATTTATTTTAACGGAAAGGAGAACCGCATTGCTACAGGATATGTACAGAAACTCCGTCACAGGCTCCTCGATGCTGTGCTTCCACAAGCCGGACAAGGACCTCAAGATGGACTTCAAGATGGATCCGTATGACAAGACCCTCGACAGCAGGATAAACCAGATCCGGCTCGTCGATGCCGAGCCGGTCATAAAGATCCTGGATAACGGTGATGTCCGCTTCCGGTTCTGGGCTCCGGACGCCCACACTGTGGAGGTCGCCGGCTGCGGCGGATACTTCAGCGACGAGAGAGTATCCATGACCAAGGGAGACGACGGGTGGTGGAGCACCGTCGTGTCCGGCATAAAACCCGGCTTTCACAACCACAAATACTGGGTGGACGGGAATCTCGCCGTCAACCCCGACGCCCCGGTGGGATTCGGCTGGTTCTATCCCATCAACATCTTCGACCTCCCGGGAGAGGAAGACGATTTCTGGATGCTCAGGGATGTCCCCCACGGAGACGTCCGCATGGAGCTCTATCATTCCTCCGTCACCGGCAGGCTCAAGAGCGCCTGGGTCTACACTCCGCCCGGATATGATACTTCGGACAGGAGCTACCCCGTTCTCTACATTCAGCACGGAG
Source organism: Oscillospiraceae bacterium (assembly GCA_017548825.1). Classification (GTDB taxonomy): domain Bacteria; phylum Bacillota; class Clostridia; order Oscillospirales; family Ruminococcaceae; genus RUG11783. The sequence goes on along the minus strand of JAFYZG010000100.1, from coordinate 3,499 downwards.
TCGGTGAGAACGAGATGGGCTGGGTATGGCAGGGGCATATCAACCTCATCGCCGACAACCTGATCGCGGAAGGCAAAATGCAGGAGATGATCATCGTCATGAACTGCGGATACGCCTTCAAAAAGGACGAGTATCCCACGTTCTATCCCGGAGATTTCGAGACTGAGCTCACAAAGGACTGCATTCCCCACATCGACAGCGTGTTCCGCACTCTGAGCAACAGAAAGCACAGGGCGATCGCCGGTCTTTCCCTCGGTTCTTTCCAGGCTTTTATAATAGCCTTGCACAAACACGATATGTTCGCAAACCTCGGTGTGTTCTCCGGAGGTTTCCCGATCACGCGTCAGGAATATGACTATACCGACTACTTCAATGACCCCGATCAGGTCAACAGGGACTTCGACGTCCTGTTCTTCTCAGGCGGCGACGACGAAGGTTACCTCGCGGGCACGGCGCCGGTCGTGGAAGAGAAAAAGGCTCTGGGCATCAATATCACGGGCTATCACCACCCCGGCTTCCATGTATGGGATGTCTGGAGATTCTCCGCTCATCAGTACATGCAGTTGCTGTTCAAGGAGGACTGAAGAATGATACCTAAAAACATACTGGAAAATCAGGCCCTTACAGCCCATGCGCTCTTCTTTGATGATCCCAACCGCGCCCTTATAAGAGAAAACGACGCCCAGGGACGCCCGAACGGACGTTTCATCGACAGGCAGAAAGGCGTGGATGTCCTGGAGAACGGAGACGTCCTTTTTGCCTATAACGCCCCCGACGCAAAACTGGTCCAGGTGAGCGGCACCGGCGGATCTTTCCCCGAGAAGATGATTGACATGGAGAAGGGAGAAGACGGATGGTGGAGAGTGACCGTATCCGGTCTCGAGTCAGCATTCCACTTCGTGAACTTCTTCGTCGACGGAAACAGGATGCTTAACCCCTACATGCCCTACGGATACGGATTCGGCAGAGTGATAAACTTCTTTGAGATACCGGATAAGTACTCCGGATTCTATCTCATACAGGATGTTCCCCACGGCGCGCTGAGGATGAACTATTTCTACTCCGAGACCGTGCGCGATTTCCGGGCGTGCTGGGTCTACACTCCCCCGTCCTATGACACTGCCCGGGACAAACACTATCCCGTCATGTATATCCAGCACGGCGGCGGAGAATCCGAGACAGTCTGGATCTGGCAGGGCAAGATCAATAACATTCTCGACAACCTTATCGCCGACGGCCAATGTGAAGAGATGATCGTCGTCATGAACAGCGGTTATGTATATCCCCCGGAGAAGAGCATCTACGGCCACAATCCCGTTATGCCTCCCGTTGAGGAACTCATAGTAAACGACTGCATCCCGTTCATCGACGGCAAATACCGCACGATACCCGACAGGAAGCACCGTGCTGCAGCCGGTCTCTCCATGGGCGGAGCCCAGGCCCAGACGATGGTGCTGTACTATCCGGAGCACTTCGCGAACGCCGGCATCTTCAGCGCTCCGGCGATACGCTCAGACAGAGAAGACCGGCTCGGCCTGCTCGAGGATCCTGATAAGTTCAACGAGTACTTCGACGTGTACCTCGTGAATGCCGGAGCATACGAGCCTTTCTGCGACATACTGAAAGAGCAGACACGGGACATGAGGGCCAGAGGATTCAATATCATCTTCTATTCTTCACCCGGATTCCATGAATGGGCTCCCTGGCGGTATGCCGTCGCCGAGTTCGCCAAGCGTCTGTTCAAATAAAAGAGTTCTGTAGCATTAAACGACCAAACAAGGAGGCCCTCCGTCCGCTACCGCGGTCGGAGAGCCTTTTTCTTCAGTATGTCATTGTACCCGGCTTCGGAATACTGCTCCGGTGCCGCGGACTGCCCGTCTTAAGATCCATCTAACGGATCAGGACAGTTTTCCTATCTTCTCTGTCCTCTTATAGTCTTTGCCGGTCTCGATGGCAAATTCCGGATAATCGTCCGGGTTGGTCAGTACGAACGCGGTAGTTGTAGGATGTCCCGCCGCCTTGATCTTTTTGAGGTCAAAGGTTAGCAGAGTCTGTCCGCATGATACCTTGTCCCCTTCCTTGACCTTCATGGCAAAACCGTCGCCCTTCATCTCAACGGTGTCCATTCCCACGTGGATAAGGATCTCAGCTCCGTCTTCCGTCATGATGCCAACGGCATGCTTCGTGTCTGTCACCTGTGTCACGGTGCAGTCGGCAGGCGCCGCGCAGACACCGTCCTCAGGCTCTATTCCGCATCCCGGTCCGAGAATTCCTTCTGAGAAAACCGCATCAGGTATCTCCTCCAGAGGAATGTATTTCCCGTTTATGGGAGCATAAAGAGCACCCTTTTCCGTCTCGATCTTCGGGGTTTCTTCCGTTTTCTTGAACAGTTTGTCGAACAGACCCATGATATGGTCCTCCTGTGTCATTTTGTCTGTCTTAACGGTGATCCGGTCAGACAGTGATCTTTGAATAATTAATATTACTATATTCCTGGCGATAACTCAATGATTTTTGTCTAATACGCCACAGAAAATGCATAAAACGCATTGATCGTCAACTGTTAAGTACGTGTGCTTTACAGTTAATAGTGTATGGTACAATAGCATCAGATCATTTAATTCTCAGAAAGGAGTAGCATTATGAAAACAATAGCTGACAAATTCATCGTGATAGGCTCCGATATCTCCGGATATTCTCTCAAGGAGGCCATCAAGAAGCACCTTACCGATCTCGGATGGACGGTAGAGGACGTGGGCGTGACCGATCCCTATGCCCCGAATCCGGAGATGTTCCACCGTGTAGGATTCAAAGTGGGCGCCAAGATCTCAGAAAAGGAATATGAGAGAGGCATCTGCATCTGCGGCACCGGCATGGGCATCCACATCGCCGCAAACAAGTGCCCCGGCGTGCAGGCCGCGGTCGTCGAGAGCGTGCGTTCCGCCAAAAGGGCATCCCAGGCAAACAACACAAATGTTCTCGCCATGGGCGGTTTCTGGATGTCCCCCGCTGACGGCATAGAAGCTGTCGACGAGTGGCTCAATACAAAGATCGGCGACGGCTGGGAGAAGTTCCCGATAGCCACCGAGTACCATCAGATCGCTTATGATGAGATAGACGCCTTCGACTACGAGGCATTCAAGGCCAACGGCTTCGAACCCATACATCTCAGAGACGTGGAATTCCCTGAGGACTACGTTAAGGAAAACATCCTCGTATATCAGATCACAAGCAAGCACGCGAATCCGTAACCGTCATATTCACTACAGAAAAAGCCTGTCACCCACGTGACAGGCTTTTGATCTGTTTCTTTATCATTGTCACTCGAACCAGCTGTCTCTGATCTCCGGTCTGTCCGCTGTTTCCTGCTGGTATACTCTGAATTCCCTGCAGCATACGGATCCCGTCTCCGCTTCCCTGAAGCAGAAGACCAGTTCCTTCTCCGGATATTTCCAGTCGATGTCGTCGGCTCTAATCTCGTCCCCGTCGGAGAATGATG
>JAFYZG010000099.1 GCA_017548825.1 Oscillospiraceae bacterium | reverse complement strand
TCCCGGCAGCGGAAAGACCTTCGTGCTCACGGAGAGGATAGCGAGAATACTGAATGACAGGGAGCATCCTGTGAGCGCTAACAGGATGCTGATACTCACATTCACTAACGCCGCCGCCTCGGAGATGAGGCAGAAGATCAGGAAAAAGATATCCGAACTCATTGCGCTGGATCCGTCGGATGAGTATCTGAGGGCTCAGCAGAGGCTGCTGAGAAGGACGCACATCGGAACGGTGCATTCTTTCTGCCAGAAGATACTCAGAGAGTTCTTTTCGGAAGCCGGTATATCACCTGACTTCAGCCTGTGCGATGAAGGCTATTCAGCCTCCGTCAGGAGCAGTGCTCTTGAGGAGGCGATGGACAGACTGTGCACTGACGATCCCGAGACCGCCGGACTGCTGTTCGGGAATTTCGGGCGATCCAGAAGCGACCGGGAGACGATGGAAGCCGTCCTCGGGCTTCACGGATTCGAACAGAATCTGGTGGATGCCGGGAAGTGGGAGGACGAGGTGCTGGAAACGATGGGTTCCGGAACGCCTTTCAGAGATTCTCCTGCGGGAAGGATCGTGGCTGAAATGCAGGCAGACAGGTTTCTTCAGGCAAGACGGCTGCTGGAGAACGCCGTAATGCTCCTGGATTCGGAAAAAGCATCCGGGAAGGGGTATGAATACTATTGCGCACTGAGAGACCACTGCATCGGGCTCTCGCAGGCATTTGCGGAGGATGACTGGGACAAGGCGTCGAGACTGTTGTCCAACAAGCCGGAAGGCAGAGCTACTTCCCAGAAGTCCTGGAGCCAGGAGACAGTCCAGAGAGCGAAGGCGGCAAAAGATATCTACCTGAAGCTTCTGGATAGCGCCGGAAAGATGGTCTCAGACGATCTTGAGGCAAGCGAAGAGGCCAGGACCGGGCAGTACGCCGTTGCATCTGCGCTCATAAAAGCGGAGAGACTGTTCAGGCAGATCCTGACCGAGAGGAAAAGGGAACGGGGCCTGCTGGAATACGACGATCTGGAGAAGCTTGTCATCGGACTGTTCTATGACGGGGAAGGGAATCTGACCGACATAGGAAGATCCGTCTCCGACAGGTTCGATCATGTGATGGTCGATGAGTTCCAGGATACCAACGAGCGGCAGAAGATGATATTCGACGCGGTATCGGACGGAGGGAAGAACCTGTTCTGCGTCGGAGACGTCAAGCAGAGCATCTACAGTTTCAGGAGAGCGGATCCATCCATATTCACCGATATGAGAAAAGCATGCAGGGATGACGGACCGCCCAGTTATCTTGCTCTCCACAGCAATTTCAGAAGCAGCAGAGGCGTGATCGAATCCGTCAACAGGATCTTCGATCCTCTGATGACTTCCGGGTTCGGAGGCGTAGACTATATGCCGGATGAACGGCTCGCGCACGGGCGCGCAGACGATCCGGAAGGATATGATTGCGGCCTTGAGTATCATTCAGTGGACTGTTCCACGGGGGATCTGCCGGAAGTTGTGGCGGGATACGTCGCCGGACTGCTTTCACAGAGCGGAGGAAAGATCAGGGAAGAGAATATCTGCATCATGCTCAGATCAGTTGCGGGAAGAGCGGATAAATACACCGAAGCCCTGAGGAAAAAGGGGATACGGTACTCCAGCACTGCTTCGGAGGATTTCTTTGAGGCTTCCGAGATAATGACGGTGATGTCGCTGCTCAGATGCATCAGCAATCCCGGAAGCGACGTGGATCTCGCTGCTGTCATGATGTCACCGCTGTTCGGGTTCACTGCTGATGAACTGGCGTCTCTGAGGCTGCAGGGGAAGAAGAACAGGCTCTGGTCACAGGTCAGGGGAACTGACGATCCCAAGTGCATAAGGCTCAGAAACATGATAGACGAGCTGAGAAAGAAAGCTTCCGCCATGTCCACTGATGAGATCGTACGAGAAACCATAGAAGTAAGCGAGGCGGAGATCTATCTGACCTCTCCGCCGGATACCATCAAGAGAAAAAGCCGCCTGCACGCACTGGTAGAGTACGCTGCTGAGTTCACGTCTTTCGGCGGCAGAGGACTTTCGGATTTCCTGAGATACTGCAGTGATGCGGAGAAGAAAGGGAACGGCCCCGACTACTCGGAGTCGGCGCCCGGAGGAGTCATAGTCACGAGCGTCCACAAAGCCAAGGGACTTGAGTGGCCCATAGTGATCCTCGCGGATGCGGGCAGAGCCCTCAATACCTCGGCCGACTCAAGCAGGAACGTGCTTTTCGACCAGAAGGTCGGTATAGCATCAAAAGTCAAACAGGAATCTGACCGGGGACTGTGGATGGAGAAGACGCCGGAATACGGCCTTATTTCCGAGATGAAACTGAACGGCGCCAAGGCTGAGGAGATGAGGATCCTGTATGTGGCGCTCACCAGAGCCAGAGATAAAGCAGTGGTCTTTGCCGCTAGAAAATCGTCTTCCGCAGGAAAAGCTCCGGATGCGAGCATAACGGATGAGGCATCGGCATGTGTCACCGCAGGGAGACTGAGTCCGATGCTGGTGTCTGAAAAAAACAGATATGCGGACTGGATCGATCAGGCTCTCGGCGCCTCCGGATTCACCGCCTCTGATTTTGACAGGGAGGAAGTGACCCGGGGAAGCATTAAACTGGTGAGAAGGGAAGCGGAGTATTACAAAGCACAGTCACTGAAAGAACCGGAAGAGAGCTCCGCAGCGGACCCTGAGCTGACAAAGAGGATCAATAGAAGGTTGTCCTTCGAGTATGAAGGAAAAGGCATCGTCCAGATACCGACTACGATGACGGTAACGCAGCTGACGGAGTCGTTCAGACCTGCGACAGCACACAGGCCGGCTTTTGTCAGAAGGGACGGACTGAACGCAGCCGAACGCGGAACCGCTCTTCATGAATTCATGCAGCACTGCGATCTGCGGGCTGCTGCAGAGGACCCAGGCGCGGAGGCAGCGAGACTGAGAGACAGGCAGTTCCTGAGCAAAGAAGCTGCAGCGTCCATAGATGCCGACAGGGTCAGGGCATTCTTCGGCAGCCGCCTGGGGAAGACGATACTTGAGGCTGACAGGGTGTACAGGGAATACTCCTACATGGATGCCGCAAAGGCTTCGGATCTTATTCAGGATCTGGATGACGATCATAAGGATGACATCATAATCATCCAGGGGACCGCAGACTGCATTATAGAAAAAGACGGAAAACTGATCGTCCTGGACTACAAGACTGACCGCGTCACCGATCCTGAGGAACTTAGAAGACGCTATTCCGGACAGCTGAGGTCATACAACAAGTCGGTCGCGGCGAGACTGGGGAAACCTGTTTCCGAGGCTGTGATCTGGTCTTTCTGGCTGGAGAGCGAGGTACCGATCTCAATAGAGCAATAAACTGGGAAAAGGAGAGCAGGAGCTCTCCTTTTTGAATGCTGTAAAACAGGTGCATATCATCTTCCAATAAACTAGTATTAGTGCCGTTTTATGTGTATTTTTTGTATAATATGTGTTAAAATACCCTTATTACATTAACATGGGTGTATTATGCCCTTTAGTAGTGTCTAATCTGATAATTGAGGTGTTAAACCAAATGGATTCTCAGTTCTATGATAATCTTCAGACGTTCCAGGAGAAGGATCCGGCGACCGGCGAGAACAGGTATTCTGGGAACAATCCGTACATGAATCAGCAGAGTGAACCTGTTGCCCAGCAGTACCCTCAGCAGTACATGTATCAGAGCGGTATGGGCGGTTATAATCCGCAGATGTACCAGCCTTCTGCTGCGGTCCCGTATATTCCGTACGGAGCGCAGAATCCCGGTGCGGGAGCATACGGATACGGAAGCGCCATGCCCGTGAACCAGGGTTATCAAGGACAGGTCCCAGGTTATCAGCCCGGACAGTATTACACTGCACCAACTCAGACAGTGCCCGTTTATCAGCCAATGTATCAGGGCGGATATCAGCAGCCTGTTCCGGCTCAGATGTATCAGCAGCAGGCAATGGATGCCAGCAGGCTCAAAGCTGCCAGCGACGAGAACAACAGACTCAGGGCTGAACTGGAAGAGCTGAGACGTTTCAGGGACACTGTAGAGAAAGAACTTGAGGAGAATCGCAGCGAAGCAATAAAGGCAAGAGAAGAGGCGGAGGGATTCCGCAGAGAACTGGATACCGCCCTGCAGAATGCCGAGGACGCTCGCCTGCAGGTGGATGAGATAAAGAGACAGTCGGAATCTGATCTGGCCGCGCTGAAGGAGAACGCGGAGGCAAGGCAGAACGAGGCTCTCGCACAGCTGAGGATGCAGTACGCTGCCCAGGAGAACGAGAGACAGCAGAGGATAGCCGAGTCCAGAGAATCGATGGAACAGCAGTGGCAGAGGAGACTTGCCGAGGCCAAGAACTCTATGGAGCAGCAGTGGCAGCAGAGGCTTTCCGAAGTCAGAGATTCCATGGAGCAGCAGTGGCAGCAGACCCTTGCTGAACGCCAGAGACTGGATGAAGAGAGAAAAGAACTGGAAGAGACTAGGGACCAGGTCAACGAGATCCAGCAGTCTTTCGAAGATGAAAAGGTAAGAATAAACGAGGACAGACAGAAACTGCAGGAAGAGCTGGCTGCATCTGAGCAGTTCAGAAAACAGCTGGAAGAGGAAAAGGCGGAACTGGAGGAGAGAAAGCAGCAGGCTGAGCACGAAAGAGAGGAACTTGCCGCTTACAGAGCTCAGTTCGATCAGCAGATAGTCGCCTTTGAACAGGATGTAGAGAAGCTGAATTCCGACAGAAGTGAACTGGAACAGTCAGTCCAGCAGTTCGAGACTGACCGCTTCAGCACCGAGGAG
>JAFYZG010000098.1 GCA_017548825.1 Oscillospiraceae bacterium | reverse complement strand
GGAAAGACAATGAAACTCGACCGTACATCATATCAGATCAATATCGCGGGCCTTGTAAGGGATCTTCCCATAGTACAGGTCGCGGACAATCTCGCCATCGCCAGCTTCGTCATGCTGGGCGACGCTCAGCTCTGCACAAGGGCCGCCGAAGTCCTCAAGGAGAAGCTTCCCGAGTGCGACTATCTCATCACCGCCGAGGCCAAGGGCATACCGCTCGTACAGGAACTGGCACGCATGTTAGGTATGGACAGGTTCTTCGTAGCGAGAAAGAGCATCAAGCCCTATATGCTCAACCCCTTCGTGACGGAGGTATACTCCATCACCACCCAGAAGAAACAGATACTCTGCCTCGATGAAGCCGAAGCGAAGATGATCAAGGGCAAGCGCATCATCATCGTGGACGACGTCATCTCGACCGGAGAGTCCCTCAAGGCCATGGAGAGCCTCGTGAAGAAGGCCGGCGGCAACATCGTCTGCGAAGCCGCTGTCCTCGCAGAAGGCGACGCCGCGAAGCGCGACGACATCGTGTTCCTCGAGCCGCTTCCCGTATTCAAAGCCTGATACTTCCCTTCTCTTACAGCGACCCCATAAATCCTTGCGGAGGATCGTTACTTGAGTTATTCGATCAACAACATCACATATCAGTATTCCGAGACCGGACCCAAGGTGCTGGACGGAGTCTCCCTCACCATCGAGGAAGGCACTGTCACGGCAGTCGTCGGTCCCTCCGGAAGCGGCAAGTCCACTCTCGTCCAGATACTTTCCGGCGTCATCCCCAATCTGGTGACCGGCGGTGTCCTCTCAGGTGATCTCAACCTGGAGAAGGACGGCGCTCCCGCTCTCATCAGCGTGGTGAGCCAGACTCCCGAGGATCAGCTCTTCGGATACGGCGTGGAAGACGCCATCGCCTTCGGTCTGGAGAACATGGGTACTCCCGACGACGAGATCTCGGACAGCATAGAGTACGTTCTTGACCTCCTGAACCTTCAGAGCCTGCGCAAGCGCTCTGTAGCCGCCCTCTCCGGCGGACAGCGCCAGGCGGTCTGCATCGCTTCCGTCCTCGCAATGAAGCCCCAGGTCCTCATCATGGACGAGCCGGTCAGCTCCCTTGACCCCAACGGCAAGAAGATGATCCGCAACGTCCTCAACCAGATGAAGGCCGACTATACCACCGTGCTCATCGTGGACAACAACCTTGACTGGTCCTGCGACATAGTGGACCGCGTCGTGGGTCTCAACGAGGGCAAGGTCCTCTTTGAAGGCACCAGGGACGAGTTCTTCCGCTCCTTCGAGCTGCAGCGCACACTGGGCGTCATGATCCCCCAGGAAGTGGAGATCTACCGCGCGCTCAAGGAACAGGGACAGCCCGTCTCCATGTTCTATCAGTTCGACGACGCCGTGGAGCAGCTGGACAGGCTCTTCCCCGGGAAGCCCGGCAGCGTCAAGAGCGCAAGGCCTCAGAGCTTTAAGGATCCCATCGTAACAACGCATCAGGTCAACAAGATATTCAGTGACGGGTTCCAGGGACTCAGAGACATCAACGTGTCCATCCCCGAGAACAGCGTCACCGCCATACTGGGCCAGAACGGCTCCGGCAAGACCACCCTCGTAAAACACCTGAACGGACTTCTTAAGCCCACCACCGGAGACGTGCGCTTCCGCGGAAACACCATCGCCGGAAAGAGCGTGGCCCAGATCTCCCGCAGCGTCATCCTGGTCTTCCAGCACCCCGAACACATGCTGTTCGAACAGACCGTTCTGGAGGAACTCACCTTCTGCGGAAGGATGCAGGGTCTTCCCTTCACCGACGAGGAGGTCCTGAAGGTCCTGGAGACCTACGGACTGGCAGACGAGAAAGAGACCTTCCCTCTGAACCTCTCCATGGGAAAGAAACATCTGCTCACCATCCTGTCCGTCCTTCTCTCCTACGCGGAGGTGGTCATACTGGACGAGCCCACGCTGGGAATGGACCTCAAGATCCGTTCCGAACTGGAGGATATAGTAAATAACCTGAAGAACGACGGCAAGACCGTCATCATGATCAGCCACGAGATCCCGCTGGTGTTCAAGCTTGTGGACTACGCAGTCATCCTGGACAGTTCAGTCAAGATCTATGAGGGATCCAAGGAGGATCTGTCGGTCAGGGACGACATCTTCAGCTCCATAGACATCAACCTTCCGCCGGTCGTGCGGCTCTCCCGCAGATACGGTTTCGACCATATCTCCTACAACGTCCCGGACTTCGCCGAACAGGCGGCCGCGGTCCTTAAGGAAGGAGGCGAATCGTAATGGATTATCTGCAGTACGTTGACGGCAATACCTTCCTGCACCGCCTCGACCCCCGCACCAAGTTCGTCTTCCTGGTCGCCATGGCAGTCCTCACCTCGGTTATCAAATCCGGTGTGGCGCTCCTGTTCCTGCTGATATTCTTCCTGATCCTGTGGACCACATGCGGCATCATGAAGGAGATGGGACGACTTCTCAACAAGCTGAAGGTGCTGCTCATATTCATCTTCCTGCTGTGGCTCATCATGGGGATCTTTGAGGAGCCTCCGACAGAGTTTTTCAAGCCCTTCTACAAAGGTCAGATCGGCCCGGTCAGCATCTGTTTTGACGGATATGACTTCTATAAGGGATTTGTCTATGCCCTGCGTATATACCTCATGATCGCGTCCTTCTACACGGTCATGATCACCACCAACTTCTCAGAGATCATCCTGGGGCTCTGCAAGTGGCACATACCCTATTCCATAGCGTTCGCGGTCGGTCTGGTGTTCCAGATCATCCCCATTGTCATCGGAGAGCTGAACTCCATCATGGAGGCCCAGTCATCCAGAGGACTGGAGATCGAGCAGTGCAAGTGGTACACGAAGGTCAAGAACTACATCATCTTCTCCTTCCCGCTGTTCTTCCGCATCATACAGAAGGCGCAGTCCATATCCCTGGCGATGTACTACTACAAGCTCGACTTCAACCGCAAGAGGTCATCCTACAAGACCATAAAGTCGTCAAAACGCGACCTGGTGTTCGCGCTGGTGACGTTGTTCGTCATCGTGGTCACCGTCGTTTTGAGAATAAAATTCTATGTCCCCGTATGATGAGTAAGGGTACATAACACAAAAATGGAGGAAAACATGGAAAAGAAAAAATTCAGCTTCGTCAACATCATCTTCTTCGTGGTATTTGGCGTTCTGACCGGTGTTCTCTGGGCATATCTCTGCCCCATCCCGCTGATCCCCGGCGCAGTCCACTTCCGCACGTTCGCGTTCATCATTCCCGCGATCGGCTATCTGTTCGGACCTGTGACCGGCTTCTTCGCCGGATACATCGGAACGATCGTATGGGCTCTGCTCTCCGGCAACTTCATTGCCCTGCACAGCCCGCTGGCTGACGGTATCACCGTAGGCCTTTCCGCAGCTCTCCCCGCCTTCTTCCATCTGAAGAACGGCAAGGTGGATCTAATGAGCCTCATCGAGCCCGGCAAGAGGGGCAGGTTCATCCTCATCTCCGAGCTTCTCTGCGTAGGCTTCGGCATCCTGATGATCCTCAGCACGAGCGCTTCCCTCGCATACTTCGCCGGTCTTGATTACTGGTGGTGCGTAATGTGGATCGGAATCGCTGACGTTGTCCCGATCGCTCTGTGCCCCTTCGTGGTCATGTGGCTCGCCCCCAAGCTCAAGAACCTCCGCGCTCAGATCCCGTGGGTATGATCTCAGCGTATAGAGTTTCTTTGGTATTCTGAGTGAAATGCTCCCTTTCAGACTGAGCTCATCTTCCGTCGGAAAGGGAGCATCATATTGAAGAGCAAAAGAAAAAGCCGCCGGTTTAACCGGCGGCATGATAAATATCAGTTATCAGTTGTAGAGAGGCAGCGTGTACAGATAGATCAGGTCATCCGGCACAGCGGGACTGTCCTCGATGGCTACCACGGCATGAGCCGCTACTGTCGCACCGGCCTTCTCCACCAGCTCATAAAGAGCTTTCGTCGTTCCGCCGCCGCCGAACACGTCGTCGAGCAGCAGTACGCTCTTTCCTTTGAGGAACTCGGCGTCGTCATCGGTGAGGTACATCACCTTGTCGGTGGAACTGGTGACCGACCTGTAGGACGCCTCAACAGTGTAGGTCTCTCCGGGCTTGCCGTTTCTGGCGACCACGGTATATGTCAGCGAGGGATCCACGTCCTTTGCCCAGCGTACGGCTATGGCGTGCGCCAGAGCGTTGCTCTTGGCCGCGGGATTGACGATGGTATCGAACTTCACGCCGCGCCTCTTCATCTCGTCGACGAGCATGTCTGCGTTGGCCTCGTTCATCTCCACCTGACCGGATATGTCAAGGAATGCTACCTTGTTTCCGCTCAGTATCTTGAAAGGAAGGAAGAAATCCTTCCCCGCTATCTCCACTTTAAGGAATTCCGCACCGTCTACGGTGACTTCTTCTGTTGGGACAAGATCTTTTCTCATCAGGAAAACCTCCCTCTTAACTTAGAAAATTGTACTGTAACAATAATACATCACGCTCATATCATCATCAATAGAACACTATCACTCCGAAAGACAAAGACCGGATAAAAGTCTTATAACATAGAAAGAAAAACAACGATATAAAGGAGAACTGAAATGACCGATTTTCTGGAACTGCTGAGAAACAACAGCTACCCCGGCAGAGGCATCGCCGTCGGCAAGGGCCGCGCCTACTACTTCATCATGGGACGCAGCGAGAACAGCCGCAACCGCATCTTCTCTCTCACTGAGGACGGCATCCAGACCGAAGCCTTCGATCCGTCAAAGGTGACCGATCCCAGCCTCATCATCTATCATCCCGTCCGCACGATGGGAGACGCTCTCGTCGTCACCAACGGCAACCAGACCGACACCATCGTTGAGATGGGCGATTTCCGTAAGGCTCTCGCCACACGCGAGTATGAGCCCGACGAGCCCAACTGGACCCCTAGGATCTCCGCCATCCTCAACGGCGACGGCAGTTTCTCCATGTCTGTACTGAAGAAGGTACAGGGCCGCTGCCTGCGCTGCCTGTACGATTTTGAAGGCTGTGATG
>JAFYZG010000097.1 GCA_017548825.1 Oscillospiraceae bacterium | reverse complement strand
GATCTCATCAAGCCCTATTTTCCTGACAAGGAGTTTATATCGACTCCGATGATGAGAGAGATAGAGCGCTGCAGGATCGCTCTTGAACATGCGGCTTCCGGAAAACTGACGGTAATGATCTGCAGCGGAGACGCCGGTATATACGGTATGGCGTCGCCTGTGCTGGAGCTCGCCGAAGAGTATGAAGTCGAGGTCGAGATCATACCGGGAGTAACTGCGGCGGCTTCAGGCGCGGCGCTGCTCGGGTCGCCAATTACAGCTGACTTTTCGGTGATCAGCCTTTCCGACCTGCTGACCCCCATGGAGAAGATAGAGAAGAGGATAGAGTGCGCCGCGATGGCAGACCAGTGCATCGTAATATACAACCCCTCCAGCCGCAAGCGCGCCAATCACCTGAAAAAGGCATGTGAGATAGTGATGAAGCATCAGAGTCCGCAGACGGTCTGCGGCGTCGCGAGGAATATAGGAAGGGACGGCGAGAGCTGTTCCGTAATGACTCTCGCGGAGCTGGCGGAGTACCAGGCGGACATGTTCACCACGGTGTTCATAGGAAACTCCTCGACAAAGGAGATAAACGGGAAGATGGTGACTCCCAGGGGATACAGGAATGAGTGAGAAGATCTGCATTTTTGCCGGGACGACGGAGGGCAGGAAACTGGCCGAGATGCTCTTGGGCAGGGCCGAGCTCACTGTCTGTGTAGCCACGGAATACGGTGAAGTGGTCCTCGAAGGAATCGACGGCATCGATGTACGCACCGGGAGGATGGATGAAGACGGGATGGCTGATCTTTTCTCAAGAGAGGGATTCAGCCGTGTAATTGACGCCACGCATCCGTACGCCGATGTGGTAACGCAGAACATAGCCGCTGCTGCGGAGAGGACCGGAACTCCGGTCATAAGGATACTGCGCGGAGGAGAGAAACATGCGCAAGGGGCCGTCTATGTGGATTCCGCAGCTGAAGCTGCGGAGTATCTGAAGAAACATGGCGGCAATGTCCTGATCACTACCGGAGCTAAGGAGATCTCCGAGTTTTCCGGACTGGACATGTCAAAAGTATGGGCCAGAGTTCTTCCGACGGCCTCCTCCCTTGAGGCCTGCCTCGAAGCAGGAGTGCCGACGCCGCATATAATAGCGGCGCAGGGACCGTTCTCCAGGGAGATGAACGCGGCCCAGCTGAGGATGATCTCAGCGGACTATATGGTGACCAAAGCTTCCGGCAGAAGCGGCGGATTCGATGACAAGATCGAAGCCGCGGCAGAGACCGGAGCGGTGCCGGTGATAATAGGTCAGCCTCCGCAGGTCAGCGGGATGACTCTGGACGAGGCGGTCGCAGAACTGGACAGGGAGCTTGCGCTTCCGAAGAGAAAGGTATATGTCGTAGGCATAGGCCCGGGCAGCAGAGAGATGCTGACTCCGGAAGCCAGAGAAGCCCTTGAGAACTGCGATGCTGTTATAGGGGCGTCTTCCGTCACCGAGATGACGGGGACCGGCAAGCCCGTGTTCCGTGAGTATCTGCCTTCCGGTATCCGCAGGGTGCTGGACGAGAATCCGTCGGTCCGCTGCGCTGCAGTCGCGATGCGCGGGGACACAGGATTCTTCAGCGGAGCGAAAAATCTGGCCGAGGCACTAGACGGATATGATGTCAAGGTGATCCCGGGGATATCATCGGTAGCGCTTCTGGCGGCAAGACTGGGCGTCAGCTGGGACGGAGCTGAACTGGTGAGCATGCACGGCAGGGATCAGAACATCGCCGTTCTGGCAGGACGTTCGGAAAGACTTTTCGTGCTGTGCGGAGGAGAAAACACACCTCAGGCTGTCTGCGAAAGACTCGATAGGTTCGGCTACGGAGATCTTGACGCCGCAGTAGGAGAAAAGCTTTCATATGCTGATGAAAAGATAACAAAAGGCCGGGTGTCTGAACTTGCGGGGATGCAGTTCGGGACACTTTCAGTGCTTTATATCGAGAATCCCGATGCGCTGAAGCGTGTGAGGACAGGTATACCGGACGGCGAGTTCGAACGTTCCGACGTTCCCATGACCAAATCGGAGATCAGGGCCGTATCCATGTCCAAACTGGAGATCGGCAGCGATTCCGTGGTGTGGGACGTGGGCTCCGGTTCCGGTTCCGTATCGGTGGAGTGTGCGCTGGCAGCATATAACGGCATGGTATACGCCGTGGAAAAGGAAGAAGATGCAGCGGAACTGACGGAAAAGAACGCAGTCAGGTTCCACGCGGACAACATAGAAGTCATAAGAGGAACGGCACCTGACGCCTTAAGTGATCTGCCTGCTCCCACGCATGTATTTATCGGCGGCAGCGGCGGCGGACTTGAACAGATAATAGCCGTATGTCTGGAGAAAAACGCAGATGTCAGGATAGTGGTGAACACCGTGACGCTGGAGACCGAGGCTGAGACGCTCGAGTGCGCGAAAAAGTTCGGATTCAGGTTCTTCGAGGCGGTCTCGGTGAGTGCTGCGCGGTCGAGAAAAGCCGGAAGATACAATATGATGATGGCCCAGAATCCGGTCTTCGTATTCACGATGCAGGGAGGAAAACTAGATGAATGACCGATTCTTTCTGCAGACGCTCGCGATACTGACCGGATTCGTGATCGACTGGTTCATAGGTGACCCGTACAGCCTCCCGCATCCCATAGTCGGGATAGGAAAACTGATAGCGTTCCTGGACAGAAAGCTCCGTATCGGAAACGGCGACAGAAGAGATATCTTCCGCGGAGCAGTTACGGCGCTGACAGTGATCCTTGTATCTACTGCCATACCTGCGCTGATCCTTGAGCTGGCATGGAGGATCCACCCTGTGGTCTTCTTCCTGGTCAACAGTATAATGTGCTTCCAGATGCTGGCAGCACGCCAGCTCGTCAAAGAGAGCACCAAGGTGCAGAAAGCGCTGGAATCAGGCGACACGGAGGCGGCGAGAAATGCTGTTGCCATGATCGTCGGACGCGATACAGACGTTCTGGACGATAAAGGGATATGCCGTGCTGCGGTGGAGACCGTGGCAGAGAACGGCTCGGACGGAGTGGTCGCCCCGCTGTTCTGGATGTTCATCTTTGGAGCCGTAGGAGGATTTTTCTATAAGTCTGTCAACACCATGGACTCCATGCTGGGTTATACCAACGATAAGTACATATATTTCGGCAGGGTACCGGCAAAGACCGATGACGTCGTCAATTACATTCCTGCGAGGCTTGCGGCGCTGCTGATGATCGCAGCCTGCCCGTTCCTGCATCTGGATACCCAAAACGCGCGTAAGATCTTCCTGCGTGACAGATACAAGCACGACAGCCCCAACTCAGCGCAGACCGAATCTGCCTGTGCGGGAGCGCTGGACGTAAGACTGGCGGGGGACGCGGTATACGGCGGGGTAGTGCATAAGAAGGAATTCATCGGAGATCCGATAAGGGAGATAGAGCCTCTCGACATCAAGAGGGCGAATGATCAGATGTATCTGGCTTCCGCCTTCATGCTGATCATCGGAACGCTGCTCAGGATCGGAGCATTTCTTATATGTATGTAAACAGAAAGAACCCGCACGGCGGGGACATTTATTCACATGAAGTACTGCTGGATCTGTCATCCAACATGAATCCGGCGGGGATGCCTGATGAGGTCAAAACAGCGGTTCGCGCTTCCGCGGAAAGCTGTGCAGGATATCCCGACCCTTACTGCAGGGAACTCAGGAAGGCCATATCAGAGAGAGAAGGCGTGCCGGATGACTGCATCATCTGCGGAAACGGCGCTGCCGAGCTCATATACTCGTATGCGTACTCGCTTCCGAAGGATAGACACGCGCTGGTTGTCTCGCCGACGTTCAGCGAGTATGAAGATGCGCTGAATGCAGCGGGCATAACTGCTGATCATTATCTTCTCCGTGAGACAGAAGGATTCCGCCTCACGGAAGATATACTCAAAGAAGATCTGTCAGGTTACTGCGCGGTGTTTCTGTGCACTCCCAACAATCCGACTGGCATTACCGTTGATCCGAAACTGCTGGAAGAAATCGCCGGGACAGGCGTGAGGCTGTTCTGCGATATGTGCTTTCTGGATCTCACGGAGGATCCGGACAGGTACGGCATCCCTTCTTTTATCGAAAGACATGCGAACGTTACAGTACTGAAGGCATTTACCAAGAGCTTCTCCATGGCAGGACTGAGACTGGGATATGCGATGACTTCCGACAGTGAGCTGCTGGAGATGATGTCGTCCAAAACACAGTGCTGGAACGTTTCATCGGTAGCTCAGCAGGCCGGCATCGCCGCGCTCGGCTGTGCCGGATGGCTCAGAGAGTCTGTCGTGACGGCCGGCAAAGAGCGAGCCAGACTGGCAGATGAACTCACGGCGCTCGGAATCAAGGTGTGGCTGTCAGAGGCAAACTACCTGCTGCTGAGAACGGATACAGATCTGTACGGCGAGATGATAAAGCACCGTATACTCATACGGGACTGCTCCAACTACACAGGACTTGAGAACGGATACTACCGCATCGCGGTAAAGACCGCGGAGGAGAACGATATATTCCTTACAGCTTTAAAGGAGATCATAAGATGAGCAGAGCGAAACCTTTGATGATACAGGGGACCATGTCGAACGCGGGAAAGAGCCTGCTGTGCGCGGCGCTGTGCCGCATATTCCTGCAGGACGGATACCGCGTAGCGCCGTTCAAGTCGCAGAACATGGCGCTCAACTCATTCATCACAGACGAAGGACTGGAGATGGGAAGAGCGCAGGTCGTTCAGGCAGAAGCTGCCGGAATAAAGCCGTCGGTGCTGATGAACCCCGTGCTCCTCAAGCCCACAACCGATGTGGGATCCCAGGTCATAGTCAACGGCGAGGTGCTGGGCAATATGCCGGCATCCGACTATTTCAAATATAAAAAGCGCCTGATCCCCGACATCATGAAGGCTTACGACACGCTGGCGGAACAGTATGACATAATAGTAATAGAAGGCGCCGGAAGTCCGGCTGAGATAAATCTCAAGAGCGATGACATAGTCAATATGGGCATGGCTAAGATGGTGAACGCGCCGGTGCTGCTGGTCGGAGACATAGACAGAGGCGGAGTGTTCGCGCAGCTTTACGGGACGGTCGAACTGCTGGAGCCGGATGAGAGAAACATGGTCAAGGCGACCATTATAAATAAATTCCGCGGCGACGTGTCGATACTGGATCCGGGTCTGGACATGCTCTACGATCTGGTCAAAGTCCCATGTGCCGGCGTGGTGCCCTATGTCTATCTCGATATAGACGACGAGGACAGCCTCAGCGAGAGGCTCTTTGCAGGCGAGCGCAAGGAGATAGACATCGCTGTTGTGCAGCTTCCCAGGATCTCCAACTTCACCGATTTCTCGCCTTTCTCCAGATTCGCGGGAATATCACTGAGATATGTAAAGACGGTGTTTGAACTGGGATCCCCGGATATGATCATCATCCCGGGAACAAAATCGACCATATCCGACCTTAAGTGGATGAGGCAGACCGGGCTCGAGGCAGAGATACTCAAGCAGGCGTCCCGCGGCACTCCCGTATTCGGTATCTGCGGAGGACTGCAGATGCTGGGCAGGACCATATCCGACCCGTACGGCACGGAGGGCGGAGGAGAGATCGCGGGCATGGGACTGCTCGACATAGACACCGTGTTCGCAAGCGCCAAGACCCGCACCCAGACGGAAGGTGTATTCCCGCAGATCGGAGGGATATTCTCCGGTCTCACAGGACTTAAGTACCGAGGATACGAGATACATATGGGACAGAGCGGCGACTCGTCGGCAGTGCTCAGAAACGGCAACGTCTACGGCAGTTACATACACGGTATATTCGACGAGAACGGGATCGCCGAGGCCATTGCCAGAGCGCTGTACAAAGAGAGAGGTCTGGAGTTCAGCGAAGATAACACGTTCGATATACATGCATATAAGGAGACCCAGTATGACAAACTGGCCGAGACTGTCAGGGAGGCGCTGGATATGGACCTGATATACAGGATACTGGAGGAAGGGGTATGATACATCTTTATCACGGTGACGGCAAGGGAAAGACCACGGCTTCCGTAGGCCTCGCGGTGCGCGCGGCCGGGAGCGGAATGAAGGTCCTGTTCGTTCAGTTCTTCAAGAACGGCAGTTCTTCCGAGGTAGAAGTGCTCAGATCCATTCCCGGGATCGATGTCCTCATACCGGCTGTCTGGTACGGAAGGTACAGAAAGATGACGGATGAGCAGCAGGAGGAGATTAGGAAGTGTTATACTGCCCTCATGCGTGATGTGGCAGACAAAGCGGGCGAATACGGACTGATAGTCCTTGACGAAGCAGTCTCCGCATACAATTACGGAATGTTCGACCGGGACAGTTTCCTCAGCACGCTCGATGACTGGAAGGACTCAAGAGAAGCAGTCCTCACCGGCAGGGATCCCGCTCCGGAGCTCAGGGAAATCGCGGATTACGTGACCGAGATGAAGAAAGAGAAGCATCCTTTCGACGAGGGCATCATGGCCCGCAAAGGAATAGAATTCTGATCTGGAGAAAAATAGATGCAGTATTCGGAAGACAGGCTCATCAGCCTCATAGACAGCGTCTCCGGCCCCGACGCGGCTGCGGAAAGGGCGGCAGAAGAGCTGCAGTCCAGACTGGCGAAGCCACCGGGGAGCCTCGGGATGCTCGAGGAGCTGTCGGTTAGGCTCGCCGGAATGACGGGCAGAGTCAAGAACGAGATCAGGGAGAGGTACCTGCTCGTGTTCTGCGCTGACAACGGTGTCGTCAGACAGGGAGTTGCCAGTTCACCTCAGTCCGTGACGCTTGCCCAGACGATCAATCTGACAAAGGGAAAGACCGGCGCCGCAGTGCTCGCGGAGAATTTCGGAGTAAAGATCAGGGTGTGTGATGTCGGGGTCAACGCAGAGATATACGATCCCGATGTGATCGGAAGGAAGATAGCATACGGGACGGAAGACATAACGCAGGGACCCGCCATGTCCCGTGAACAGGCAGTCAGGGCGATCCTGACAGGTGCGGACCTCGCAGCGGAGACAGCGGATATGGGAGCTCAGGTCATCGGCGTCGGGGAGATGGGGATCGGCAATACCACGACATCATCAGCTGTGCTTTCCGTGCTGACCGGAAGTTCAGTAAAAGATATCACGGGACGCGGAGCCGGGCTGACCGATGAGGCTTATGAGAAAAAAATAAAAGTGATCACTGATGCGATCGCTCTCAACGATCCGGATCCCGATGATGTCATCGGCACTCTGGCCAAAGTCGGAGGATTCGATATCGCGGCGATGACAGGAGCCTTCATCGGTGCTGCTTATAAAAAGATACCGGCGGTGATCGACGGGTTCATATCCGTAGTGGCTGCGCTCTGCGCATACAGGCTGTGCCCTGAATCCGTTAATTATATGGTGACTTCCCATTCGTCCTACGAAGTAGGGTACAGGACTGCCGTGGAAGCGCTCGGACTTAAGCCTCTCTTTGACCTCGGTATGAGACTCGGAGAGGGAAGCGGATGTCCGATAGCCATGATGATACTTGATGCGGCATGCGCCGTAATAAACAACATGGCTACGTTTGAAGAAGCAGAGATAAACGATTCGTATCTGGATGAGATCCGCAACACCGATGCGTTCAGCGTGAAAGGGAAAGATACATGAACATATTCGTGTCGGGAGGAAACAAAAACGGTAAATCGGGATACGCCCAGGATATCGCAGTAAAACTGGCCGGGGGCGGAAAACTGTACTATATCGCGACGATGATCCCGTACGACGACGAAGACCGCGCCAGAGTAGCCCGTCACATAGAGAACAGGGCAGGCATGGGCTTTGAGACGATCGAAGCCGGAAGGAACATAGAGTCCGTGTTAGAGACAGCGGACGAAAAAGGGACGTTCCTGGTGGACAGCACCACCGCGCTGCTCCTCAACGAGATGTATTCGGGATCGTATGAAGAAGAGGCAGACAGAAACGCCGCTTCCAGATGTATCAGCGGTCTGCTGGAGATCGCCGGAAGAGCGGGAAACGCAGTATTCGTCTCAGACTATATATACTCTGATGCTGCGCGGTATGACGATTTCACCGAGATGTACCGCAGTTCGCTGGCATCCATCGACCGCGCTATGGCCGAAGCATGCGATACCGTCATCGAGGTCTGCGCAGGAAATCTCATCGTACACAAAGGAGAACTGCCATGAAGAAATATCTGCGGGCTTTCGTGATGAGCATGTCCATGTTCTCGGTGATACCATGTCCGTTCAGGATGTGGGACGAGGAGAGCAGACCGCTCATGACGCTGGCGCTGCCTTTCGTGGGCACGGTGATCGGAGGCTTCTGGGCTCTTACGGCATATGTCTGCGGAATACTCGGTATTCCTCTGTTCCTGAAGGCGGCGGTGCTCTGCGCATTCCCGTTTGTCATCACCGGAGGGATGCATATGGACGGGTTCCTCGATGTCACCGACGCCGTCAGATCATGGCGCGATGTCGAGGAGAGAAGAAGGATACTCAAGGATCCGCATGTGGGATCCTTCGCGGTCATTGATGCGATACTGCTGGTCATGGTCCAGTTTGCAGCCTTCTGTTCGCTCAGGGGAACAGAGAACATCTTCACTCTCATACTTATACCGACAGTCTCAAGATGCATCGCGGCATTCTGCGTGACAGTGCTTCCTCCCCTGACGACGAGTGAATACTCCGGGAGCTACAGGGAGCGGGTCAGAAGATCGCATGTCGTATTCCTGACTGCTGTCACTGCCGCGGCTGCCGTTCTCGGATTCGTTTTTCTCGGCAGATGCGGATATGTGTCTCTGGCGGTCGCTGCAGGGTATCTGCTTTATATGTTCAGGGCATATAAATCGCTGGGAGGCATGTCGGGCGATATCTCCGGATACGCTCTCACCTTCGCGGAACTGTGCGGGATCGTAGCATATGTGCTGATCTGAAAGGAGCTTGTTCTATGGATCTGATAATCGGCGGAGCATATCAGGGAAAACTTGAATGCGCCAGAAAAAGATACAGTCTGGCAGACGGTGATATCTATATCTGTTCCGAAAGCGAGGGGATCAGGTACGGATACCGCTGTATCTACAAAGCGGAGGAGTTTGCCCTCTGGTGCGTCCGTACCGGAAATGATGCCGTCGAGCTGCTTGAACAGCAGCGCGGGGAATGGAAGGACAGCATCTTTATCTGCGAAGATATCTTCTGCGGAGTCGTCCCGTTAGGAGCGGATATGCGCGCCTGGCGTGAGATGACCGGAAGGATGTGCTCTTTCCTGTCGTCGGAGGCGGAGAACGTCACAAGAGTGTTCTGCGGTCTGGAGCAGGTGCTGAAATGAGACTGGTTCTTATAAGACACGGCCGCACTGAGGCCAATGAGAAGCATCTGTACTGCGGAAGAACAGATATCGGTCTCTCCGGGAAAGGCATAGCCGAACTGGAAGAGATGAAAAACGCCCGGATCTATCCGGATGTGTCGGATATGAGGATCGTTACCAGCGGGAAAAAGAGATGCGAGGAGACTCTGGCTCTTCTTTTCGGCGCGATGGCTCATGAGACCGATCCGGATTTCTGTGAGATGGATTTCGGCGTTTTCGAGATGAGATCCTATGAGGAGATGAAGGAGGATCCGGAATACATCGAATGGATCAGCGGCGACAATGAATCCAATGTCGCGCCGGGCGGAGAGAGCGGAAAGATAATGACGGAAAGGGTCATACGAGGTCTTATGCGTCTGGAGCAGGATGGAAAGGATACTCTGCTGATAACCCACGGTGGAGTGATCGCCGCGGTGATGGCATATCTGTTCCCGGAGGAGGGCAGGAACCGCTATGAATGGCAGCCGGCCTACGGCGGAGGATATGTGATCGACACAGCCGGACGCTCGTGGGCTCATCTGACTGTGTGCCGGTGCGGCAGCTGCTGAACGCAGTATGGAAAAACCACAGATACAGCCGTGACGCCAGCGTCACGGCTTTTTGCTGTCTGTTCATAGGCCGGTCATCAGATGCGCGCACATACGCTGTTCTTCGGCTGCGCGAACGGCAAATACGGATTGAAAAGATAACAGTGATGTGGAATAATAACGGCAGAATGGCGATGTGCTTTTGCATGGCGACATGCCGGTGCGTTCTGTACCGAGGGAACACGACTGAAAATGTCGGGCTATCCCAGTAACCGTGAAACTGACGAAAGGCGACGAAACCACTGCTTAACAGCGGGAAGGTGCCGATTAGGATGAAGTCAAGCCGGGAGACCTGTCTGCACATAGAACATCTTCTGGGGGTGAGATAAGCTACCATTGCATGCCAGATTGCATGGCTTCTTGATTGCTGATCTCTGAGATGGCCGTCACATATGTGGCGGACTTTTTCCATTCAAAAGCAGAACTAAAAAATCAGAATTAAGAGGTAAAGGATCAAAATGAAAAAGAACAGAACCATAGCGGCACTGATCTTACTCATGGTCATGGTAATGTCGATTCTCTCGGGCTGCGGCAAGAAGGAGCCGGAACCCGAACCGACGCCGGAACCGGAACCGGTCGATACCAGCATCGTCTTCACGGATATGGCCGGAAGGGAAGTCAAGCTGGATAAACCGGCGGAGAAGGTCGTCGCTCTTGAACCGTCCGACTGCGAGATACTGTACGCTATCGGCGCGGGAAATACCCTGGTGGGACGCGGAGAATACTGCGACTACCCCGCTGAGGTCATGGATATCCCGTCGGTACAGTCCGGATATGAGACGAACATCGAAGCCGTCATCGAACTCGGACCCGAAGTGGTCATCATGACAAAGATGGCTCAGACCGAGGACCAGATCAATGCATTCGAGAATGCGGGCATCAAGGTCATCATGACCGACGCTCAGCATATCAACGGCATCTATGAGTGCGTGAACATGATCGGAAAAGCCACCGGCAAGGAAGACGCAGCTGCCAATGTCGTATCACAGATGAAGTCTGCGTTCGACAGCATCAAGAAGGAAGGCGCCGGACAGGGAAAGACCGTCTATTTCGAAGTCTCCCCGCTGCAGTGGGGCCTCTGGGCGGCAGGCTCAGGCACATTCATGGATGAGGCAGCACAGATGCTCGGGCTCACCAACATCTTCGGTGACCAGGCAGGCTGGCTGGAAGTCTCTGAGGAACAGGTCATCAGCGCCGACCCGGATTACATTGTGACCATTACGATGTATTACGGCGAAGGGCCGACACCGGCTGAAGAGATCTGCTCAAGACCCGGCTGGGAGAAGATGAAGGCTGTTGTCAACGAGGATATCATCAACATCCAGGATAACTCTCTGTCAAGGCCGAGTCCGAGACTTGTGGACGGAATTACCGCGATGAATACGTTCATCGAGGAGTCCCTTGCTCAGGATGAAGCCGCATAAAGCAGAAAAAAACAGAATCAGTAAGAGGGGACTGCCGCAATGGGAATATCTGGCATTCATTGCGGCGGTCTGCCTTACTTTTCTCCTTTGTGTATCCGTGGGTACCGTAAGCCTTCCCTGGTCTGACGTTATCCACTATCTCAGTGACCTTGTTTTTGGAACAGAACACGAATATGCTGTGGCGTCCGCACCGCAGATAATGACAGTGAGAGTTCCCAGGGTGATCTGCGTCGCCCTCAGCGGGATGTCTCTTGCTCTGTGCGGATGCTCTATGCAGGGACTGCTCAAGAACCCTCTTGCGGAAGGTTCTACTTTGGGAGTATCCTCCGGCGCTGCGCTCGGAGCGATCATCGCCATAGCGTTCGATATCACAGTGCCATTCCTGTCTCTCGCAGGAGCAACGGTCATGGCGATGCTTTTCGCGTTCGGTTCCATTATGCTTATCCTTTTCCTGGCGTACCGGCTGGACTACTCGCTGTCCACCAACACTATAGTTCTGCTGGGCGTCATTTATTCGATGTTCATCTCCAGTATCATAATGTTCATCACCACATTCGCCTCCGAGAAGATAAGGTCGATAACCTTCTGGACAATGGGATCCCTGCAGGGAAGCACCTATACCGAGGCTCTGATCCTGCTGGTGGTGCTTGTGATCTTCGGGACTGTCATCCTCACTAAAAGGGAGGAACTGAATGCGTTCGCGATCGGTGAGGACAATGCCAGGAGCATAGGGATAAACATCAGAAGGACCAGACTGATCATACTGATCTCGGTATCGGCGCTCATAGGCACTTGCGTGTCCATCGGCGGATCCATTGGATTCGTCGGGCTGGTAGTGCCCCATATGACCAGAATGATCGTGGGCCCCAATCACAGACGTCTGCTTCCCGCAACGCTTTTCTCAGGTGCGGTATTTCTGATGATCATGGACCTGATCGCCAGGGTGATAATGAGACCCAGGGAGCTGCCGATAGGAGCGGTGACTTCACTTATAGGCGCGGTGCTGTTCGTATTTATATTTGCCGGCACCAGAAGGAGGGATGCATGACCCTTCTTGAACTGAGAAACGTAGGCGTCTCCTACGGCGATCTGACGATCCTCAAGGACATCTCCATGACTTTGAATAGCGGAGAATGGCTTATGGTCGTAGGCCCGAACGGAGCAGGCAAATCCACCCTTATCAGCGCAGTCAGCGGCGTCGCACCATATACAGGAGATGTCTTCATCTGCGGAAACGACAGGAAAGCCATGAAGGCCAGGGATATCGCCATGTGCATCGGCACTCTGTCCCAGAGCCACAACGTCGGGTATTCCTTTTCCGTCAGAGACCTGGTCGGACTCGGGAGGTACCCGTACCGGAAAGGCATCATGGGGGGAAGAGACGAGAACGACGAGATGATGATCGAGACAGCTATAGGCGAGGTCGGACTTGCCGAACTGGCAGACAGATCGCTGCTGACGCTCTCGGGAGGAGAACTGCAGCGCGCATTTCTCGCGCAGCTGTTCGCGCAGGACCCGCACGTGCTGCTTCTGGATGAGCCGACAAACAATCTTGACCTTGTTTACCAGAAGGAAGTATTCGATCTGCTCAGAAACTGGGTAACCGGAAAAGACAGAGCGATACTGTCCGTGGTACATGATCTGGGACTTGTAAGAGCTTACGGAAGCAAAGCGCTGCTGCTGAACAGAGGTGAGACCGCCGCATACGGCGATACGGAGGAAGTGTTCAGCGATGACACGGTCAACGGGATATACCGGCTGGATGTCCGACAATGGATGAAGAAGCTGTATTATCCCTGGGTCGCTGAATGAGAAAAAACAGAAAAGAACGGGCTCATCGGCAGAATACTGGGATGAGCCTTATCTGTTTGGTTTTACGGATATGTCGATATCAGGAGAGAATAAATGATCCAAAGCATCAATTTCCCAATCAGCACATACAGCATCGCTCCTTACGGCAGCTGGGAAAAGCTGGGCGAGCGCATACATGCTCTGGGACTGGACGGCATCGAAGCCATTGCCGATCCCGGCAGTCTTGATGCTTCGTTTCCTCCTTCTATGCTGACGGGCTATCACATGATCTTCTATCCGGACTGGCTTGATCTGTACCGTCAGAATACTCCGGAACTCCTGAGGAAGTTCGGTAGCATGGAGACGGTGGAGAGATTCTATCTGGGGACACGTCCGGAAGATCTCATGAGACAGTTCAGGGACGATCTGAACTATGCTCTCTCCATGAACGCTCCGTATGTGGTGTTTCATGTCTCCGACGTATCCATAGAGGAAGGATATACGTACCGGTGGCTGCATACCGACAGGGAGGTGCTGGACGGCGCGATAGAGTTCATCAACGAACTGCTGCGCGGCATCGAGCCTACCTTTGATTTTCTGGTCGAGAATCAGTGGTGGCCGGGTTTCACCTTTACCGACCCGGAGAAAACGGAATACCTGCTTTCGAAGATCAGATATCCGCGCGTGGGGATCATGCTGGACACGGGACACCTGATGAATACGAACCAGAAGCTCCGGACTCAGGCGGAGGGGATAGAGTATATACTGGATATGGTCCGCATGCACGGGGATCTTAAGAAGAGCATCCTGGGAATGCACTTCCATCAGAGCGTCAGCGGTGCGTATGTGAAAAAGAATACCGGTCGGATGCCCGGGGACCTTCCGGCGGATTACTTTGAAGCATTCTCAGTGAATTACTCTCATATTCAGAAGATCGACCGTCATCTTCCCTGGACAGATCCGGGATGTGTCCGCATCATCGACGAAGTCTGTCCGCAGTATCTGACCCATGAACTGAGTTCCGGCCCCCGCAGGTCTCAGCTGGCAGCGGCGGCAAGACAGATAAGCACTATCCGCAGGGGATACGGCATAAAATGATCATTGGAAAAAACACCGTCTCAGGATCTGTCTGATTCTGAGACTTTTTTCTTTGTTTGGGAACTGATAAACGCATATAATATATTCAAGAGGCAAATAGCTCATATCAAAAAAGAATATATATTGGAGGTAAAAGATGACAGGAAAGACCTATACCGAGCCTCAGACAACTATACCTGTTTATGATGAATGCGATGTTCTTGTGGTAGGCGGCGGAGCTGCCGGTCACAGCGCTGCCATTGCTGCTGCGCGGACAGGATGCAAGAACGTGATCCTCATGGAGAGGTACGGCTACTGCGGCGGCGACGTGACAGGCGGATATGTACTGCTTATCCCCAGTCTGTCGTTCCACGACAAGATATTCGTCCGCGGTCTTCAGGAAGAATGGTTCACCCGCCTTTCCAGGATACCCGGCGCTGTGGCAGGCCCTCCCGCTGAACTCACCGGAAGCACCGATCCTCTCCTCATGAAATACTGGCGCGGTGTGGGAGGCGCGACCCGTGACCGCATCGAGCATGGATTCATGGTCGAGCCCAACCAGATGAAGATCGAGATGGATGTGATGCTCAATGAGCACAAGGATTCCATCCGTGTGCTGTATCACAGCTGGGGCACCAAGCCCATCATGGAAGGCAATGTCTGCAAGGGCGTCATCTTCGAGAGCAAAGAAGGACGTCAGGCTGTGCTTGCCAAGGTGGTCATTGACGCCACCGGCGACGCGGACCTCTGCCGTCAGTCCGGGGCACCGACATCGTCAGCGATCGATGACGAGTGCCGCTGCTCTTCCACAGCCCTCGTATACCGCATCGGCGGTTTCAGCAAGAGAGCCTTCAGCGCCTGGATGGCAGAACATCCGGAAGAATCCAGAGTTCTCAACAATGCCGTTGCCGAGATCCACGGATTCCGCGCAGGAATGATCGACGGCCCCACCGACGATGTCAGCTGGATGAACAACTGGCAGCCCAAGCATGACTGCTCCAAGATCGCCGACCAGACCGATACCGAGATGAAGACCCGTCTGGCTATCCGCAAGGTCATCGAATACTACAGGACTGCCTGCCCTGAGATCTTCAGGAACGCTTTCCTCTATGACATCGCTCCTCAGCTCGGCACCAGAGGCTCCCACCGCATCGTAGGAGAGCACGTGATATCGTCCAACGACTGGGCTTTCCCGAAAGAGCACGACGACTGCATCGCATGGCACTGCACGGTGGATACTCTTAACGACAACGCTCCTATCGAGATCCCGTACCGCGCGATACTGCCCCAGAAGGTGGAGAACATTCTGGCTCCCGGACGTCATATCTCGGCGGATAAGATCGCCATCGACAACGTGAACCTGATCCCCCAGTGCGTCGGTACAGGCCAGGCGGCAGGTGTAGCCGCCGCCGTCATCGCTGAGGATGGCAGCACCACGCATACCGTGGATATCAGAAAGGTCCAGGACATACTTGCCGGCGAGCAGGATGTACCGCTGCCCAGAAACTCCCATACAGACCCCAGCTATATGGAGTGCCTCGTGACTCACGAGTACGGCCTGTACACCGAAGCGGCGCAGAAGGCCAGAGCAGCCAAGGATGCCGCAGGCGTATACAGACACTGGACGCTGTCCGGCGGAGCTGGAGACGCTAATGCTCCTAAGGATCACACTGACAACGGCTGATGCCGCGGCAATGACCATATAACAGAGAACCAATAAAAAAGGTCCTGGAAACCGCAATGGTGATTCCAGGACGTTTTCTTTTTTACTGATCTTCAGAAGGGACGCTCGGCCGGTTCCGAATACTGTTTCGCGGTTTCCTCGCCGCTGAGTACGCGGCAAGCGCCATCAGCCAGGGCCTGCATCTCGTTTTCTCCGGGGATGATGCAGACGGGGGCTATGAACTTCACCCGCTCTTCTATCATGCCGGTGAAATATCCGGAATTGGCGATGCCGCCGGTCAGGATTATCTGGTCGATTTTGCCGTCAACGACGACGGAAAGCGTACCGATGGCCTTTGATACGGACAGAGCCATTGCTTCATAAGCGAGCCTCGCTTCTTCGTCTCCGTCCTTTATACGCGCCTCGACTTTTCTTGTGTCTCCTTCTCCTATGAGAGAGATCAGCCCGGCCTGTCTCTGCATGAGTTTCATCATGGAGCCGTAATCGCGGCCGTCCATATACGCAAATTTGACGAGTTTATATCCCGGAACGAGACCTACGCGTTCAGAGGAGAACGGGCCTTCATCGTCCGAGACCATATCTATGATACGGCCATTGGAGTGCAGTGTCAGTGTGATGCCTCCTCCCAGATGGGCGACGATCAGATTCGATCCTTTGTAATTCAGCCCGTTTTCACTGCAGTACCTGAGCGCGGCGGCTCTCATGTTGAGATTGTGCCCCTGACCGTGTCTTCTGATCTCTTTCAGGCCTGTGATCCGGGCGATATCGATCATCTCATCGACTGTGACCGGGTCATATATGTATGCCTTGATCCCGAGCGGAACGGCCAGTCTGTAAGCTATGGCAGCGCCGAGATTGCTGGCGTGGTGGTTTATCGGGCGGTGCTCGAGGACGTCAAGCATCTCTTCGTTCACTTCATAAGCTCCGGAAGACAGGGGAGGAAGCAGGCCTCCTCTCGACATGATACAGGCCAGATCTTCCAGCCGGTCTCCGTGCTGCTTCACGGATTCTATGACGGTATCCGCACGGAATTCGAGTTGTGAGTAAATGGTGGGATAGCTGTCTATCACCTCGGCGTCATGCTCGATATCCTGCTGCCATAGCTGGACCGAATCTTCATACATTGCGATCTTGGTGCTCTTGCTTCCAGGGTTAATCACCAGTATCCTGCTCATTTCCTGCTCCCTTCGGCCACAAGGACTGCGACTGCGATGGAATAGAATTTCTCTTCCGCGGTGGAACCGCGGGAAGTCAGCACGATAGGCGCCTTTGCTCCGACGACTATTCCGCCCAGCAGAGCCCTGCAGGTGACAGTCCAGCATTTGCCGATGATGTTGCCGGCGGCTATCGTCGGGACTACCAGCACATCGAAATCTCCGCAGTAAGGGCAGTCATATCTCTTGTGCTCGGCGATCTCCATGCTCATTGCCAGGTCATAACTGATCGGGCCTTCCACGACGCATCCGGTTATCTCGCCGTCCTGGTTCATCTTTTTGAGAGCCGCTGCGTCGACAGTCTCGGTCATCTTTGGGTTCACTGTTTCCACTGCAGCGAGGACGGCGACTTTCGGACATTCGTTGCCGATGGCATGCAGAGCGCTCACTGCGTTTTCAATGATCGCTTTCTTCTCCTCCAGCGTCGGATAGAGAAGCATGCCGCCGTCTGTCTGTATTATGAAATGATCCGTGCCCGGGACTCTGTCGAAGAAACCCACGTGGCTCATGACCGAACCGGTGCGCAGGCCGTTTTCCTTATTGACAACAGGCCTGAGGATATCGCGGGTCTCTATCATGCCCTTCATGAGAACGGAAGCTCTGCCGTCGCGGACCAGCTCAACGGCTTTCTGTCCCTCTTCTCCGGACGAAGCCTGGACGATCTCGAAATCCCCGGGATCTCTTCCGAGTTCCCTCAGCAGAGACGAGATATCATCCTTCTCTCCGACAAGGACCGGTACTGCGATACCTCCGTCAAATGCATCGAGAACGGATTCCAGGACCGCTTTGTCCGCGGCACCGGCGACAGCCATCTTTCCTTTTACAGGCAGTTTCTTCGCCGCTTCGGCGATCTCTTCAAAATGCTTGTACATTGGCTTACCTCGTCACATCCCATAACCGAGATCATAGGCCTTCAGGTTGATATCGACTGTTGCAGGAGGAACATTTGCCGCAACAAGAGCTCTCCAGTCTGTCTTCTCATCGAGACCCAAGGTCTTTACTAGCCTG
>JAFYZG010000096.1 GCA_017548825.1 Oscillospiraceae bacterium | reverse complement strand
GCACAGGATAGAGTACGTGAGGACTCTTGACGGGGTCGAGTATTACAACGATTCCATAGCGTCTTCTCCGACCAGGACGATCGCGGGACTGAGATCATTTGAGGAACCTATCGTCCTCATAGCGGGAGGCTATGACAAGAAGATCTCATATGCACCTCTTGCGCCTGAGATAATCAAAAACGGCGTCAAAGCCGTTCTGCTCTGCGGAGACACGGCGGACGCCATAGAGAGAGAGCTCCGAAACTGCGACGGATACTCCGGAAGCATCATGATAGAAAGACTGAAAGACGTTCCCCAGTGTGTGAACATGGCCAGAGAGATCGCCGAACCCGGCGATGTGGTGCTGTTCTCGCCCGCGTCCGCAAGTTTCGATATGTATTCCAACTTCGAGGAGAGGGGAAGACACTTCAAATCACTGGTAGAGGATCTTGTCTGACATGCTGTTTGAGAACTACGGAGTCCCTAAAGAATATTGCGAACTTGACGAAAAGATCATGGAGAGATGCCGTGACCTCTTTTCCGCCTGCGACAAGGTGAGGGATACGGTCCAGCTGAAGGTCCTTGATTCTTTCATAAAGAACAAAGTCGGACTGCAGCATCTGGGACAGTCCACAGGATACGGATACGGAGATACGGCAAGGGACACCTTCGACCGAGTCTTCGCTGACTGCGTAGGAGCTGAAGATGCGCTCTGCAGACCTCACATTCTCAGCGGCACACATGCCCTTACAGTAGCCCTTTTCGGGCTTCTCAGGGCAGGAGGCACGCTTCTCGCGGCAACGGGAAGACCGTATGATACCCTGCAGCCGGTGATAGGACTGACCGGAGAGGGTTACGGGTCGCTGAAGGAGTTCGGCGTCAGCTATGATGAGGTGCCGCTCAGGGACGGTGAGCCGGACTATGAAGGCATAGCGGAAAAGGCTGCTCGTGCAGATGTTGTCCACATACAGCGCTCCAGAGGATACGAGTCCAGGAGAGCTTTCTCCCTTGACGACATACAGAAGATCTCAGACACTGTCAGATCAGTGAACTGCAATGCGGTGATACTGGTGGACAACTGCTACGGGGAGTTCACGGATACCGAGGAACCGGTTCTGCACGGCGCCGATCTTATGGCGGGATCGCTAATAAAGAATCCCGGCGGCGCGATAGCGCCGACCGGCGGATACATCGCCGGAAGAGCTGATCTGGTGGAGAGATGCGCGCACCGGCTCACTGCTCCGGGAACGGGAAGGGAACTGGGCAGCGTGCCTTCCGGTATGAGAGACTTTTATCTGGGACTTTATTTCGCTCCTCACGTCACCTGCGAAGCCAAGAAATCGTCCATCTACGCCTCTGCTCTGTTTGAAGAGATAGGCTACAGGGCTGTGCCGGCATACGATCAGCCCAGAAATGACATCATCACATCCATCGAGACGGGATCCGCGGAGAACCTGATCGCGCTATGCGAGGAGATACAGGCATCTTCTCCGGTCGACAGCTTTGCCGCTCCGGTACCGGACGACATGCCGGGTTACGGCGACAAGATCATCATGGCGGCGGGCGCCTTCACTCAGGGGTCTTCCATAGAGCTGTCGTGTGACGGGCCGCTCAGGGAGCCCTATGTGGCTTACCTGCAGGGCGGCATAAGCCTGACTGCTTCCAGACTGGCGATGCTCAGGGCCGCTGTGCGCATGAGACGCTGAAACGTACCCGAGAGGGCTGTTTTAGGCATTTCAAAATAAGTCTTGCATTTGTATTTTGTATTTGTTAGAATAATCGGCGTGACAAAAATCAGCAAAGGGAGGTGCAGCTAATGGCAAAATGTGATTTTTGCGGAAAGGAAGTCCGTTTCGGCATCAAGATTTCCCATTCCCACAGACGCTCTAACCGTACTTACAAGCCCAATGTTCAGCGCGTCAAGGCGATAGTCGACGGAAAACCGACCCACGTCTACGCCTGCACCCGTTGCCTCCGCTCCGGGAAAGTTACCAGAGCTATCTGAGGCTCAGTTTTGTAAAGTGCGTTAAGCTGAAAAAGAAATCATCACCCGTGATTATCATTAATTACGGGTTTTTTCTTTATATGGGATTTCGCGTCAAGTTGTAATTGAAACTGCCTTAAAATATAATTGTTTTGACGGACCGGGGACCGGTCCGGATCATATGAACGGAATCATCTGCCGTGCAGGAACTGACTTATCACATCCAGGATTTTGAAGGCCCTCTGGATCTGCTGCTCCATCTGCTGTCGGTACACAAGATGAGCCTGTTGGATATTCATATCTACGAGCTCATCGACCAGTACCTCGACTTCATCGGGAGCGTGGGTCCGGAAGAACTTGAGTCTGCCAGTGAATTCATAGAGATGGCCGCAAGGCTGGTATATCTGAAATCCATCGCGCTTCTTCCGAGGGAAGAAGAGAAGGAAGAGCTCACAAGAGAGCTTACCGGAAGGCTGATCGAGTACTCGCTCTGCAAGGAGGCTGCTGCAAAGCTCCGCGACATATCGGAAGGCGTTAACTTCTTCGTAAGGCAGCCCATGAAGATCAAGCTCAGCACTGAATATTCAAGAAAACACGATCCTTTGGATCTGCTGAGCGCGTACCACCTGGTACAGGGAAGAGCTCCGCGGGAGACAGACCTGAGCAGATTCGAGCCGATAGTCACCGCGCCGGTGGTATCGGTCAGCAGCAGGGTAGTCAGTATACTCGGGGCTCTCCGGAGAAAGAACGGAAGGCACATAAGCGACTTCTTCAGAAATACGACCGGAAAGAGCGAGACGGTCGCGACATTCCTGGGCATTCTGGAACTTATAAGAGACGGCAGGATAACCGTGTCGGACGACGGCACCGTAAATACAAAAGAGGGAAGGGAGGTATCGGCAGATGGACAATAACAACTACTACAGATCGGCTCTGGAAGCAGTATTGTTCGCAGTAGCTGAACCTGTTTCGGCTCAGAAACTGGCCGACTCTCTCAATATCGAGACAGGCACGGTGCTCAACCTTCTTGCCGAGATCTCACAGGATCTTGACGCCAGGGATTCAGGCCTATGTCTGCTCAGATTCGAGGACAGATATCAGCTCTCGACACGCCCGAAGTATGCGGATTTCGTCGTCAGAGCGCTGGACAACAGGAGGAACACTCCGCTTTCACAGGCAGCGATGGAGGTCCTGTCCATAATCGCATACAATCAGCCCGTTTCCAGGGCTTTTATAGATGAGATCAGAGGTGTCGACAGTTCATCCGCTCTCGGCACTCTCATCTCGAGAAATCTCGTCGAGGAGGCCGGAAGGCTCGATCTCCCGGGAAGACCGGTGAGTTTCGTGACGACCGACAATTTCCTCAGATGCTTCAGCCTCACGTCCCTTGAGGAACTTCCTCCGCTCCACGGGGAGACGGTGCTTGACGCCCCCGAAGAAGAGGAGGAGTATGAGGAACTGACACTCGAATGAAACTGTTTCTGAGGATCCTGAAGATCACGTTCTCTGTACTGGGATGGCTGCTTCTGATTCTTCTGCTCTTCCCGGTGCGGGTGGATCTGCTCTGGCAGGATGCCGTCCTCACAGCAGATCTGAGATATATCTTTTTCCGTTTCCGCCTGAGTCCCAGAGAGAAACATGAAAACAGGGAAAAGAAAGTGGAGAAGGAAAAGGAAAAGGAGGACTCTGGTCCGTCTTCTCCGGAGTCCGATAATTCCATACCAGATTCCCACAGTGATCCTGCCTCTTCCGCAGAGGAAAAGAAGCAGGAGAATAAAGAAAAGAAGAAGGAAGAAGGGGCGACCCTGTCTGAGACGATAGAGAAGATCAGACGCCTCGTATCGCCGCTGCTCAGGCCTGGCTACTGGCTGTTCAGGATGCTCCTTAAGGCGGTGAGGGTGAGAGATGTTTCAGTTGTCGTGAGCGTTACCGGCTCCG
Source organism: Oscillospiraceae bacterium (assembly GCA_017548825.1). Lineage (GTDB taxonomy): Bacteria > Bacillota > Clostridia > Oscillospirales > Ruminococcaceae > RUG11783. The sequence continues at coordinate 35,662 of JAFYZG010000096.1, read as the reverse complement.
ATCCCGCATCCATCGGTTTCCGCAGCGGGATCCACTGGTCTCTCATCGGCAATTTCATGAATACGCTGAACTACCTGTTCGGAAAGAACGTCACATACGGGGATGTGACCGTTTATCCCTGTTTCGACGATTCCGAACCACCGAAAGAAAGAATGAGCTGCACCGTATCGGTACAGCCTCTAATAGTGATTCTGCTGGTGATTGGCTTCCTGCTCGGATATCTTTTCGAGCTCGTCAGGAACCTGCTGAACAGAGGAGGAAAAAATAATGTCAAGTGAACGCGGAGTTAATCTTCTCACAGAGGTCGCTCTCAACAAGATCAGAGCTCTGACGGACACCGGAACAGTGATAGGCGAGCCCATCACTCTTCCCAACGGCAGCACTGCCGTTCCTGTATCAAGAGTTTCGTTCGGATTTGCTTCCGGAGGATCCGATCTTCCCAGCGGCAAGCAGTCCGACATGTTCGGCGGCGGAGTGGGCGGCGGAGTCACCATCACTCCCATAGCTTTCCTTGTAACACAGGGCGACAGCGTGAAGATCATGCAGCTGGACACCATAGGCAGCACCGCAGACAACTTCGTGAGGACGCTTCCGGATCTCGTCGACAGGATCTCCAAGATGACCGGTAAGAACACGGATAAGAAGGAAGAGGACTGATCCTGCGGCTGCGCAGTGACCGGTGGTTCCAATGGAAGAGAGAATTCAGAAAGTACTGTCCGCGCAGGGATACTGCTCCAGAAGGGAAGCGGATAAACTGCTGGCGGAAGGAAGGATAGCCGTCAACGGCCGCAGAGCGGGGCCCGGATCCAAGATGGACCCGGCTAAGGATGTTCTGCATGTGGACGGCAGAAGGGTGCACCTTCAGAAAAAAGTTCAGAAGCTGTATTACATGCTCAATAAGCCGAGAGGATATGTCACTACCCTCAGAGACTCCCATGCCGATAAGACCGTGGCGGAGCTGATGGAGAGCGAGGAAGTGAGGCTCTATCCTGTCGGAAGGCTGGACAAGGATTCGGAAGGCCTGCTGATCATGACCAATGACGGTGAGTTCACGAATCTGCTGACGCATCCATCCGGAAAGGTCACCAAGAGCTACCGCGTGAGCGTTGAACCGTATCCTAACGAGGAGCAGCTGGTGGAACTGGCAGCCGGCGTCAAGCTGGATGACGGCTTCGTGACACAGCCCGCCAGGGTAAGAGTCACCGGAGGCGACGGCTCGTCAAAGGGCACACTCGAGATCATCATCACGGAAGGACACAACCGTGAAGTGAGGAGAATGTGCGATGCTGTGGGACTCAGCGTCACCAGACTCAAGAGAACTGCGATAGGTCCTCTGACGCTCGGAAAACTGAGAGCAGGGGAATACCGTCAGCTCAAACCGTCTGAGATCGCGGGGCTCCGCAGGAACGCGACAGGTTCAAAAGAAACAAAATAAAGAAGCATACAACAGGAGAGACTGCCCGAAAGCAGTCTCTCCTCTTTTTTTTGTGTATGTTATACCCTGATGAAATATACCTCGGCTTCATAAGGCCTCAGCCTATCCGAAGCATCCCCGTAGTTGGAGATTATCCTGTCACCGCTGATGCCGTCAGGTCTCCTGACAGTCTTGTCAGTCAGGTTGACGACCACAGTGAATCTCTCGTTGGCCTCCCTGACGAACGCCAGGACATCCTTTGACGAACTGATCTTTCGGAACGAACCGTAGATCATCGTCTTTTTGTGATCCTTTCTCAGTCCTATCATGTATCTGTAGTAGTTGAGGACTGAACCGGGATCAAAGAATTCATCGGCTGCATTGATCCTGTCATGATCCGGATTCACGGCTATCCATGGTTCTGAATCGCTGAATCCGGCGTAGCTGCTCCCGTCCCACTGCATGGGTATCCTCGCATGGTCCCTTGAACCGTACAGAAGCCTCTGAAGAGCGTCTTTCTCTGACATTCCTTTTTCGACGTGTTCATTGAAAAAGTTCAGTGACTCGATGTCCCTGTACTGTGAGAGATCACTGAAGGGATAATCGGTCATCCCGATCTCGCTGCCCTGATAGATATACGGAGTGCCTTTCAGAGTCAGAAGCACCGTAGCCAGCAGTTTGTTGATCTCGTCATGGTATCTGCCTTCGTGATCTATCTTGGAACACATCCTCGGGTTGTCGTGGTTGTCGAAGAACAGAGTCGGCCAGCAGTGATCCGAGTAATCCGTCTGCCATCTGAGCAGTTCGGGCATCATCTTTCTGAGATCCAGATCGTAGACGTCGAATCTCTTCCTGCCGGGGTTGTCTATGTGGTCGAATGAGAAGAGCTGGGAGAGCTCGCCGCGGTCGTCACCCGTGATCATCCTGGACATTTTTATGCCGTTTCCGGGGCATTCGCCCACGGTGTAGGCACCATGGGGCTCCAGCACCTTACGGTTGAATTCTCTCAGATAATCATCCAGATGAGGACCATGGAAATAGTGCTCTATACCTGTAAAGGATATCAGCTTGCCGACTGTGGGATCGCCGTCCGGGAGCCCTTCCGCCTTGGAGATGAAGCTCACGACATCCAGTCTGAAGCCGTCCGCGCCGAGATCCAGCCAGAAGTTCGCTATGTCGTACATCTCATCGCGGACTGAGGGATTGTCCCAGTTGAGATCCATCTGCTTGTCCGCAAACAGATGCAGGGCATACTTTCCCGTTTCCGGGAAATACTTCCATGCGGAACCGGAGAAGAATGAAGTCCAGTTGTTCGGCTCGTCTTTCCAGATATAGTAATCCAGGTACTTCTCGTCGCCGTCCAGAGCCTTCCTGAACCACTCATGTTCGTCGGATGTATGGTTCATGACCAGGTCGATGATGAGCCTGATGCCTCTTTTATGGCATTCGTCTATGAGCTGCTTCACGTCGTCCAGCGTGCCGAACTCCGTCATGATCTTCCTGTAGTCACGTATGTCGTAACCATTGTCGGCGTTGGGTGAGTCGAAGAAGGGAGAACACCATATCGCATCGACTCCCAGAGATTTGATGTAATCCAGTTTCTCTATTATTCCGGGGATGTCGCCGATACCGTCCCCGTTGCTGTCGCGGAACGAGCGGGGATAGACCTGATAGAACACGGCTTCCTTCCACCACGCCTGACGTACGACTCCGTCCTCGCCGGGTTCTTCATCCTTGAGAGAGTCCAGGATCTCGACAAGCGCATCTATGGAAGCATCGCTCAGTTTCCCGAGGCTGAGCTTCCTGAGAGAGCTTAATTTGAGAAGTCCCAGAGGAGTATTTTTGATCAGATCAAGATCCAGACCGAGGGAATACAGCAATCTGGCGACGATATCGTGCCCGGAAGCGGTCTTTATTACATCTCTCAGTCTTGAATTTCTGTTTACATCCATTGCCAGGAACCTCCGAAACAAAAACATTTTCTTTGGTGAGTATACCACCTAAGAGACCTGAATGTACTCCGGCAGAAAGGAAAAACGATCATATTTCTTCTCCGCCGGCACACAGGACGGGGCCTTTTCCATGTTGAAAAAAAAGACCATTTAATGTATATTGATTGTAATTTGGGCTTTTTATAAGAGAGCAATGAAAGAGGGGTATTTTGATGGCTGATAAACAGCAGAAACTTGACGCCTTACAGCGTCTGACGCTCTTGTTTGATGACGGCGCGTATGAACTGCTAGACGGTTCCGCCGACACGGGAGCGAGGATCGCTCACGGTACAGTTTACGGTACCGCTGTGTTCGCCTATGTCGAGGGCGGATGCGGAGCATTCAGCACTGCCACTGCGGGCAAGCTTGCAAAAGTCTACGATCTCGCAGAGAAGACCGGTTCCCCGGTGGTGGCAGTTTATGACAGCAAGGGTGTGGATCTTCAGGGAGGCGGCCTGACTCTGGACGCCTGCGCGGAACTTCTCCACCGCTGCTCAAGAGTATCGGGAGTAGTCCCGCAGATCGCGGTTGTAGCCGGGACCTGCGGCGGCTTTGAATCAGTCTGTGCTTCGCTCGCTGACGTGTGTCTAATGGAGAGCAAAGCGGAATTCTTCCTCACAGCTCCATTTAATGATCTTTCGGATTCCGACGCGAAAAAGATCGCCGGGTCCGCTGAGTATGCGCAGAAAGCATCGGCTGCGGCAGTCGTCTGCGACGGAGAAGAGGCTCTCTTCGCCAAAACGAGGCAGCTGGTCGGCATGCTCCCCAGCAACAACCTGGAAGCTCCGCCTTTCTGCGACTTCTCCGAACCTGAGAAGAACGCGGCAGATGACGTTGTGCTCGGGACCGTTGACGCAGGCAGTGAGATCGAACTGTTTGCCGGAAAAGGCCTTTCATCCAGAACATATCTGGCAACCGTGCTGGGAAGCCCTGTCGGCGTAGTGTCCGTCAGCGGACGTGTGTGCAGGAACGACAGCCTCAAGATATCCCGTCTGGTTCAGCTTTGCGATGCGTTCTCGGTACCGGTCGTGACCTTCCTCGACAGCGAAGGATTCCTGGTCTCAGCAGACAATGACATGAACGGCGGTATCAGAAACGCAGCCATCCTTGCCCATAATCTTTCCCAGGCGACCACGGTCAAAGTCACTGTAGTCACCGGGAACGCCATCGGATCTCTCTTCTCTGTGATCTGCGGCAGATCCGCTTCCGACTTCCGCCTCGCGTGGAACGGAGCTGTGATCGGGGAACTTGCCCCCAAAGCGGCCGTAGCGGTCATGTGGTCCGACAGGATAGAGAAGGACAGCGATATAGAGAGACTCGCAGTGCAGTATGCGGCGGAAGAGGAATCTGCGGAGAAGGCCTTTGAGAACGGCATCATCGACAAGGTCATAACGCCTGAGACCACCCGTTCCGCTGTCTCGGCAGCACTTGACATGCTTGCGCCGAAGCGCGTAAGCAATATTTCCAGAAAACACGGCAATATGCCTTACTAATATCGGAGGATCGAAGAATGAAACGTTTCAATATAACAGTCAATGGTGTTACTTACGATGTTGCCGTGGAAGAGACCGGCGCATCCGCACCCGCAGCTCCCGTAGCTGCTGCCCCCGCTCCCGCACCGGCACCGGCACCTGCTGCCGCACCGGCACCCGCCGCACCGGCACCCGCCGCCAGCCTTCCCGCTGAAGGAACAAAGGTCGGCGCTCCCATGCCCGGCAGCATCGTCGATGTCTGCGTCGCGGTAGGCGACACGGTCAAGGTCGGCGACAGGCTCATCGTTCTCGAGTCCATGAAGATGGAGAACGACATCGTCGCCGCTCAGGACGGCACCATCACCGGAATCGGCGTCTCCAAGGGCGACATGGTCAATGCCGGAGACACCCTCGTTGTGATCGGCTAAGAGGTAAAGTGCAGATGGCTAAAGTTAAGATCAATGAGCTGGTGCTCCGCGACGCTCATCAGTCGCTGATCGCCACACGTATGACTCTCGACGAGATGCTTCCCATCCTGTCCACCATGGATCAGGTAGGATACAACGCCGTGGAGATGTGGGGCGGTGCCACATTCGATACCTGCCTCAGATTTCTGGATGAGGATCCCTGGGAGCGTCTCAGACGCATAAAGAAAGAGATGCCCAACACCAAGATGCAGATGCTGTTCCGCGGGCAGAACATGCTCGGATACAGGCATTATGCGGACGACGTGGTCTCTTATTTCGTACAGAAGATAGTTGCGAACGGCATCGACATCATGCGTATCTTCGACGCGCTGAACGATCCCCGCAACCTGGAAGCTTCAATCAACGCGGCCAAGAAGGAAGGCGCGCATGTACAGGCTGCCATCTCCTACACCATCAGCCCCGTACACGACAATGATTACTTCGCTCAGTATGCGAAGGAACTTGAGAACATGGGCGCGGATTCGCTGTGCATCAAGGACATGGCCGGACTGCTCACTCCGTACGCCTGCTATGACCTCGTAAAGAAGCTCAAGGAGACAGTCAGCATCCCGATCGATATCCATTCCCACTACACATCGGGACTCGCCTCCATGTCCATCCTGAAGGGCGTGGAAGCCGGCGCGGATATCATCGATACAGTCATTTCTCCTCTCGCCATGGGAACGTCCCATATGGCGACGGAATCCCTCGTAGCCGCCCTGCAGGGGACGGAATACGATACAGGTCTCGACCTGCACAAGCTCAATGAGGTGCGTGAGTACTTCGCAACGCTCAGGCAGAAATATGTCGACAACGGACGTCTCAGCCACAAGGTCCTCGGAGTGGACGCCAACACACTGCTTTACCAGGTGCCCGGCGGAATGCTCTCCAACCTCCTCAGCCAGCTCAAGGAAGCCGGCAAGGAAGATCTCCTTGATGAGGTCCTCGCAGAAGTGCCGCGCGTCCGCGAAGACGCGGGTTATCCTCCTCTCGTCACGCCCACATCCCAGATCGTTGGCACACAGGCTGTCCTCAACGTCATCAACGGCAAGAGATACAGCATGGTCACCAAGGAGTTCAAGGGACTGGTCAGAGGCGAGTACGGCAGGACCCCCGCTCCCATCGATCCCGAGTTCAGGAAGAGCATCATCGGCGATGAGGAGCCTATCACATGCCGTCCCGCAGACCTTCTCGAGCCTGAGATGGACAAGCTCCGCAAGGAGTGCGAACAGTATGCCAAGTGCGATGAGGACGTTCTGAGCTACGCTCAGTTCCCGCAGGTCGCCACCAAGTTCTTTGAGAAGAGACGCGACAAGGAACTGGGTATAGACGCGGACCATATCGACAGGAACGGCAAGACCCTTCATATCTGATAAAAAACTGCGGGCTGCCGGTTCCGACAGCCCGCTGAGATTTCTCTTCCGGACAGCCGGTGACCGGGTGCCCGAAGCATTTTGCGCGTTGACACTTTCTTTTAAATAAGACTAAAATAAAACACAGCACAAAGAAACGGAGATCATGGAATATGGTCATGAGCATGACCGGCTACGGCCGATCCATAATGCACATAGACGACTCTGATATCACGGTCGAGATCCGCTCGGTCAACAACAGGTTCGCGGACATTTCCGTAAAGATGCCCAGGAGCCTCTCGTACTGCGAGGACAAAGTCAAGACCGAACTGCTGAAGAGAGTCAACAGGGGAAAGATAGACGTATTCATCTCATACCAGAAGCCTCAGGGCGAACAGGTCGAGATAGAGCCGAACATCTCAGCAGCCAGAGGCTATTACGAAGCGCTCAGGAAGATAGATTCCGAACTCGGCACTCACACTGAGATCAACGCGAACATGCTGGCCAGGTTCTCCGACGTTTTCGTCGTTACGAGGGAAGTGCCTGACGAGGAGAAGGTCTGGAGCGATATCAGACAGGTCCTCACCGCGGCTGCCGACAACTTCAATTCCATGAGGGCAGCGGAAGGCGCGAAGATGGCGGAGGATGTCCTTGACAAGATAGCAAATGTCGAGGAACTGGTCGGAAAGGTGGAAGCGGCATCTGAGCCCCGTGTAGAAGCCTACAGGAACAAACTGTACAACAAGCTTCTGGATGTCCTCTCAAACACGGATATCGATGAGAAGAGGATCCTTGAAGAGGCGGCGATCTATGCCGACCGCACCGCAGTGGATGAAGAGACCGTAAGGCTGCGTTCACACATCGGACAGTTCAGAGATATCGTTAGGGCCGGCGGCCCTGTCGGACGCAAGCTCGATTTCCTGGTCCAGGAGATCAACAGGGAGATCAATACCATCGGTTCGAAAGCTTCCGACCTTGAGATCACAGGCTATGTGGTCGATCTCAAGAGCGAAGTGGAGAAGATACGCGAACAGATCCAGAACATAGAATAAGGTAGATACTCATGAAGCTGCTCAACATCGGTTTCGGAAACGTCGTTTCCACCTCGCGGATAGTCGCCATCGTTAGTCCCGAATCGGCTCCTATCAAGAGGATCGTACAGGATGCCAAGGAAAAAGGCTGCCTGATAGACGCAACATACGGCAGAAGGACCAGAGCTGTCATCATCACGGATTCCGATCACGTGATACTGTCAGCCGTTCAGCCGGAGACGGTTGCAGGAAGACTGGATGACGAGGAAGAGGATTGATCATTCATGGATGACAGGAAGCTGATAGTTATCTCAGGCCCTTCAGGATGCGGGAAAGACACGGTTCTGCGGAAGATCAGAGAACTGGATGATTCCGTAGCCTCGAACATCTCCTACACGACGAGATCTCCGCGTCCGGGCGAGACCGACGGAGTCAACTATCACTTCGTATCGAAAGAGCAGTTTCTTGAGAACATAGAGAACGGGATGATGCTGGAATACAACCAGTATGCCGGGAACTATTACGGCACCTCCCGCGAATCGATAAACAGGCTGCTTGAAGACGGAAACACAGTCGTACTGGTCATTGATGTCAACGGCGGAAGGAACGTAAAGAAATACTATCCCAACGCCCTGCTCCTGTTCCTCATGCCGCCCTCCATCGGTGAACTCAGGAGGAGGCTGATACAGCGCGGTGACGTAGATGAGGAGAGTGTCAGAGTCCGTCTCAGGATAGCGGAAGAAGAGATACTTTATGCGCAGCAGTATGATCTGGTCATTGTCAACAGGGATGTTGAGGAGTGCGCGCGGGAGTGCCTCGAAGCAATAAAAGACTGGGAAGTATCCGAACCCAGATCACATATTCAGTAATTCAGATAACCGGAGGATATAAAATGCTTAAGACCGCAATAGGACAGCTGCTTACGGAGAACGACAGTTCTTACAGTCTGGTCATCGCTGTCGCAAAACGTGCCAGGGATATCGTCAAGAAGGCAGAGGAGAAAGGAACTTCACTCAACGACAAACCCGTCAGCCTTGCCATTGACGAATTCGGTGCACACAAATTCAAGGTTAAGGACTGATCCCGAGGATCACGAACCATCAAAAACGATCAAAAAGGGAGGTGGCGCTTTGTTTGCCGGTGTAATGGTAGCGGTGGACAGTGCCGCTTTTCAATTTGACAAACTGTATTCATACAACGTTCCTGAAGGTCTGCAGCAGACCGTCAGGATCGGCTCCAGAGTCCTGGTGCCCTTCGGCAACTCCAAGAGGATGGGGATCGTCCTCGGAAGCTGCGATCAGGACAGCTCCTACAAGAGCATAATAGATTCGGAGACGGGGGAACCCGTGATCACCGACGAGATGGTGGGTCTTATCAAATACCTCAAGGACACTACTTTCTGCACCTATTACGACGCTGTCAAGGCTGTACTCCCCAAGAACATCCGCCTGGTGCCTGACGGAGACTTCCAGAGAGTGGTCCAGTTCAGCGAAGCCCACACGAGAACGGTCTACAGAGCCGCAGAGGGATTCGACGTCAGTTCCCTCACTGCGCGACAGAGAGAGATCTATGATTTCGTCAAGGGGCCGATGACCTTTGCCGAGATCCGGGAAGGTATGTCAGTATCCCGCGATACCGTCAGCAGGATGGAGAAGATCGGGGCGCTGGAGAAGACCAGAGACCTCAAGGGAACAGATCCGTATCTGGACATTGAGATCTCAGAGGATAAAGCTCCCGAGATGAGTCCGGCGCAGAAGAAGGCATACGATGAGATAAAGAAGTCATCGCTGTCCGCATCGAAGCCCGGGACCACACTGTTCTACGGAGTCACCTCCAGTGGGAAGACCGTCGTCTATCTGAAACTGATAGAAGATGCTGTCGCGTCGGGCAGAGGAGTCATACTGCTGGTCCCCGAGATAGCGCTGGCGACTCAGATGATAGTCAGGCTCCGTTCGAGATTCGGCGAGAGAGTAGGCATAATACACAGCGCGCTTTCCGATACCGAGAGGACCATTCAGTGGAAGAACATCCGCGACGGAGCGTACGACGTAGTTGTCGGCACAAGATCGGCCGTATTTGCACCTCTTTCCGACATAGGACTGATCATCATAGACGAGGAACAGGAAGAGACCTACAATTCAGACCAGGCTCCCAGATACAGAGCGGTCTCGGTCGCTCTGAAAAGAGCCGCCGATCATTCGGCAGGGCTGGTGCTCGGATCGGCGACGCCGTCCGTGGAGTCCTATTACAGAGCGGTCTCGGGACAGTACAGTCTGGTCTCCCTGAACGAACGCTACAACGATATGCCTCTCCCGGAGGTCACCGTTTCGGATATGAGGGAGGAGCTCATCGAAGGGAACGACAGCTGCATCGGCAGTGTCCTGTATGAAAAGATAAGAAAGAGACTGGATCTCGGTCAGCAGTGTATCCTGCTCCTCAACAGGAGAGGATACAGGACGGTCACGATCTGCAGGAGCTGCAAGAAGATCGTGATGTGCGACAGCTGTTCCATGCCGATGGTGTGGCACAAGAGCGACGGCACCCACAGATGCCATTACTGCAGCAGGATAGTCAAGGAGATAACCAGGTGCCCAAGCTGCGGCGGAGAGCTCAGACATACGGGCATCGGGACGCAGCGCGTGGAGGAGGAACTGGCGACGCTCTTCCCGGATGCCAGGATACTGAGAGTGGACCTTGACTCGACTTCCCGGAAAGGGACGCTCAGACAGTCGCTGAAGGATTTCGAGGACGGGAAATACGATATAATGATCGGGACCCAGATGATCGCAAAGGGGCTTGATTTCCCGAACGTCACCCTTGCCGGGGTGCTCAGCGTGGATTCCATGCTGCTCATGCCTAGTTACCGCGCATACGAGCGCACCTTTGACATGCTGACGCAGGTGGTCGGCAGGAGCGGAAGAGGCGCTGATGCGGGGGAAGCGGTGATACAGACCATCGATCCCGAAAACAACATCATACAGCTCGCCGCCGAACAGGCATACACGAAGTTCTACGACAGTGAGATAATACTTCGGAAGGCCCATCTCTATCCTCCGTTCTGCGCCATGTGCTCGGTGGTCTTCTCTTCCGGGAAGGAGAACGACGCTAGGGCGTCGGCCTACAGGTTCGAGAAGAAACTGTCACAGGTCTTCGGAGAGAATCCATCTGTTCCTGTGAGGATCATGAATCCGTCGCCGCTGAGAGTCGTGCTTGTGAATGGATCCTACAGGTGGAGGATCCTTATCAAAAGCAGGGGAGACAGGGCATTCAGGGAGTGTCTTGCCAGATGCCTCACAAAGTACAAGGAAGAGAACGGTTCGGACAGGACCAGGATCTATGTGGATATGACCAACGAATCAGATATCTGATATACAGGAGAACATAAAATGGCATTGAGAAACATCGTCAAGATAGGAGATCCTCTTCTGAGGAAGAAGAGCAGGCCGGTAACAGATTTCAATGAAAGGATCACCACCCTCATCGACGACATGAGGGAGACCCTTACAGACGCCAACGGACTCGGGCTCGCAGCACCTCAGGTCGGTGTCCTGCGCAGGGTAGTCATAGTCGTGAACAATGACGGGGAATATCTTGAACTAGTCAACCCCGAGATAACCGCAAGGTCACAGGAGACCGTCGGAGCCTACGAGGGCTGCCTGTCGGTGCCCGATGAGAGAGGTTACCTGGAACGTCCCAGAAAAGTCATAGTGAAGGCGCAGGACCGCACGGGGAAAAGCTTTTCGGTAAACCTGGAGGATATGGCCGCGAGAGCTGCGTGCCATGAGATAGACCATCTTGACGGTACGCTCTTTGTGGATCTCACCACAGAGCTGTATACGGAAGAAGAACTGGACCGTATGCTCAGCGAACAGAGCGAGGAGAACGAGGACTGATGCGTATAGTCTTTATGGGTACGCCTGAACTGGCGGCAGACATACTCAGGTCCCTCAGCGCGGAATTCGATGTCTGCGGAGTGTTCTGCCAGCCTGACAGACCTGTCGGCAGGAAACAGATACTGACTCCGCCTGCGGCAAAAACAGCCGCTCAGGAACTGGGGATCCCGGTCTTCCAGCCTAAGGGATTCCGCAGCGGCGCTGCCGCGCAGACGATCAGAGATCTTGATCCGGACCTGATAGCGGTCGTTGCCTACGGGAAGATCCTCCCGCAGGAGGTCCTGGATATTCCCAGACTCGGCTGCGTGAACCTTCACGGTTCGCTCCTGCCGAAGTACCGCGGCGCCGCCCCGATACAGAGGGCGATCATGGCCGGCGAGAAGGTCACGGGAGCGACCGTAATCATGATGAATGCCGGCATGGATACAGGCGATATCATAGACACTGTGGAGATCCCGGTCGGAGACATGGACGCAGAGGCCATGTTCGGGAAGATGGGGGAGGTAGGAGGACCTTTCTTCTGCCGCGTGATCAGGGAACTGGAAGAAGGAACGGCGAAACTGACTCCCCAGAATGACGCAGAAGCGACATACGCGCCTCCCATCGAGAAAGCCGAGGGGGACTTCAGTTTCAGCGCCGGTGCTGAAGATATAGTGAATCTGGTGAGAGGACTTTCAATGTGGCCTGTCGCCAGTTTCGGATACGAAGACAAGAGGATAAAAGTGTGTTCCGCGTCACTGTCCGATCAGACAGGTGAACCGGGCGAAGTGCTCTCGGTCTCGCCGCTCACGGTGGCAGCCGCCGGCGGAAGCGTCGTAATAGGAGATGTCATTCCACAGGGCAGCCGCAGGATGACAGGCGCAGAGTGGGCCAGGGGACGCCGTCTGACGGCAGGAAGCAGGATCGGTACCGATGCCTAATGTCAGAAAAAAAGCAGTAGAATGTCTCATCCGCTGCGAACGCGGCGGATATTCCAACCTTGTCCTTATGCAGGAACTCGCCTCAGGCAGGTTCGATGCGAGGGACAGGGCTTTTTGCACTGCGCTGGTATACGGCACGCTTTCGAGAAGACTGACCATCGACAGATTCCTGGAAAACCGCGTGAACACACCTCTGTCCAGACTGGATGAAGAGGTGCTGGAGATCCTCAGGACCGGAGTATATCAGCTGTTCTGGATGGATTCAGTTCCCGCCAGGGCAGCTGTGAGCGAGAGCGTCTCGCTCTGCAGGGAATTCAGAAAGACCTCGGCATCCGGACTGGTAAATGCCGTCCTGCGCAGATGCTCGGATGCGGATATCTCCGAAGCCTGGTCCGGGATCGAGGACTGGACCGAATATCTGGCTGTCAGATACAGCATCAGCCCGAAGCTCGTGCAGATCCTGTCGGAACAGTACGGGGAACAGACAGAACAGGTGCTGGAGTCCATGTCCGTCCGGAGCAGTCTGTACCTGCGGGTCAACAGCCTGGTTACCGATGAGAGGTCAGCGGCGGAGGCGCTCAGAGAAGAAGGGATCGAAACGGAACCTACAGGGCTTTCCAACTGTCTGCGGGTCGTCTCGGGATTCAGCGGGCACTCGGAGCTGATGGACCGCGGAGAAATCCGCATACAGGGCTTTCCGGAACAGTTCGCCGCATCCTGTCTTGAGGCAGAAGCCGGTTCAAAAGTCCTCGATATGTGCTCGGCGCCGGGCGGAAAGACCATGTGTATTGCGCAGGATATGAAGAACGAGGGCAGCGTCACGGCGCTGGATTCCAGCGAGAGCCGTCTTGAGCTGGTCAGAAAACTGGCGGCAAAGGAAAAAATTAACATAGTTGAAACACTTTGCGGTGACGCTTCGGTTTATGATAGCAGTGCGGTCTATGACAGGATACTGTGCGATGTCCCGTGCTCGGGATACGGAGAGATCCCGTCGAAGCCCGAACTGCGATACAAGGATCCGCAGATCAGCGAGGATCTTCCGGAACTGCAGTACAGGATATTGTGCAACGCGGCACGCATGCTCGCTCCTTCAGGCAGGATAGTATACAGCACCTGCACGATCCTCGACCGCGAGAACCGGTCGGTCGTAAACAGATTCCTCAGAGACAATCCCGGATTCAGGCTCGCTGTTCCCGGACAGCTTCCTGACTGCGCCGAAGCCGTTGACGGAACGATCTCGTTCACGCCCGGACGCGGCGGCTCGGAAGGATTCTTTATAGCAGTGCTGCGCCAAATGTGATAAAATCAAATGATGGAAATCAGCCGTCTTTACAAGTCAGAACTGAAGGATATCTTCAGCGAAAAGAATGAGCCTTCATTCAGAGCGAAGCAGCTCTTTGAATGGCTGCACGGGAAACGCGTGACCGACTTCTCGCAGATGACGAATCTGCCTGCGGCGACACGCGGGTGGCTCGCGTCGGAATACACCATCACCAGAGCGGAATGCGTCAGGCGTCAGAGATCATCGGACGGGACGGAGAAGTATCTGCTCTCCTTTGCCGACGGAAACTGCGTCGAGACGGTAGCCATGCTGTACGAGCACGGCCTCTCCGTCTGCGTTTCCACACAGGTCGGATGCAGGATGGGATGCAGGTTCTGCGCATCCACTCAGAACGGGCTCGTGCGCTCGCTGACAGCGGGAGAGATGCTGGCTGAAGTCTACGCGGCGTCGGAACTGTACGGTATGCCCGTGGACAGCGTGGTCCTTATGGGAATAGGGGAGCCCCTGGACAACTTCGATGAGGTCGTAAGGTTCTACGACATCCTCACGGACGCTGACGGATACGGCATGAAGAACCGCGCGGTCACACTTTCCACCTGCGGGATCATTCCCCAGATACTCAGACTCGCTGAGCTTAAAAAACAGCTCACACTGTCAATATCGCTGCATGCCGCGTTCTCCGACAAGAGAAGCAGCATCATGCCCGTGAACCTGAGATATCCCCTGGAAGAGCTCATGCCTGCCTGCAGACGCTACGTTGAGATCACCGGCAGGAGGATATCCTTCGAGTACACGGTCATACACGGCTTCAACGACGGAGACGATGACGCGGATAAACTGTCGGAACTCGTCAGGGGATTCCAGAGCCATGTAAATGTCATACCGGTAAATGAAGCCGGAAGAGGCGATTTCCGGGCTACCAGGAAACAGGCTGAGAACTTCGCTGAAAAACTCACCTCAAGAGGGGTGAACGCTACCGTCCGAAGGACTCTCGGAAACGATATCTCAGCCGCCTGCGGACAGCTCCGCAGGGATACGATTAACGAAGATCACAGATCGGAGAATTCAAATTCATGAATGTCACCGGTTTTACGGATATAGGTCTCAAATACGAGGTGAATCAGGACTGCTACCTCGCAGGACGGATCAACGACAGTCTTTACTGGATGATCCTGTGCGACGGCATGGGCGGTCTTGCTTACGGCGAACGCGCCAGCAGGATCGTCTCGGAGGAGACCTGCGCGATCCTCAGGGACAATCTTTCCGGGATGAACAGCACCTCTGATATCTCGGAACTGGTAACGTATGCGCTGAAAAAAGCCAATTCCAGGCTTCTGGATGAGGCGCGCAGCCTGCAGGGGGACATAATGATGGGCACCACCGTCGTTCTGGCAGTCGTCAGGAACAGGGAAGCCGTCATAGCTCACTGCGGGGACAGCAGGGCGTACCATTATCAGAGGAACTCACTGACTCTGATCACAAAGGATCACTCCATCGTGCAGGACCTGCTGGATTCCGGCAAGATCACGGAGGAGCAGGCGATGAACCATCCCAACAAGAACATCATCACCAATGCTCTCGGAGTGGAAAGAGGACTTAAGATCGACATCGATACGGTACGCCTTAAAAAAGGCGATATGATCATGCTGTGCAGTGACGGCCTCTCGAATATCCTCACATCGGACGAGATGTGCGGCATCCTTTCCGATGCCGACTTCTTCGAGTCAGCCGAAAGACTGGTAAAGAGAGCTCTGGAAGAAGGGGCATATGACAATACTACGGCGCTGGTACTTAAAGTATGAGTAAGAACGATACGGACAAGTACATAGGCAGGAAGCTGGACGGCCGCTATCAGATCGACAGACTGATAGGGGTCGGAGGCATGTCGTATGTCTACAGGGCCACCGACCTGAACGACAACAGCACGGTCGCCGTCAAGATACTCAAGGACGAGTACGCGGGAGTGACTGATCTTGTCAGGAGATTCCGCAACGAATCAAAAGCGGTCAGGATGCTCAACCACGAGAACATCGTGAAGGTTCTGGACGTGAACTATTCCGACAGCGTTCAGTACATCGTCATGGAATACCTCGAAGGCATCACGCTGAAACAGTATATGGAGAAGCACGGCGCTCTGAGCTGGAAAGAGACTGTCTCTTTCTCGGAACAGCTGCTCAAGGCCCTTCAGCACGCCCATGACCGCGGTATCGTGCACCGCGACATGAAGCCGCAGAACGTCATGATAACCGATGACGGCAAACTCAAGGTCATGGACTTCGGCATCGCCAGATTCTCACGCAGCAGTCTGCATACCATCACCGACAAGGCGATAGGGACGGTCCACTACATCAGTCCCGAGCAGGCAAAGGGGGATGAGACCGATTCCCGAGCGGACATCTACAGCGTCGGTGTTATGATGTACGAGATGTGCACGGGAAGACTTCCTTTCGACGCAGACAGCCCGGTCTCGATCGCGCTCATGCAGATATCGGAACAGGCGAAGAAGATCGACCAGATCAATCCCGATGTTCCGGAGGGACTGCAGAGGATCATCGAGAAGGCGATGGAGAAGGATCCGAACGACAGATATCAGTCCGCCGGAGCGATGCTGACCGAACTGGAACATTTCCGGAAGAATCCGGCAAACAATTTTGACTATAAATCCAATGCTGACCCCGATCCTGCGGTGTATATCTCCAGGGTAGCTCAGAAAAGGACTGCCGCAGCAGGAGAAAAAACAGAAGGAAAAGAAGAGAGCGAAATGGCAAAGAAGGAAAGCACTAAACAGGAAAAGACCAGGAAGACGAAGAAGGAAAAGCCGCTGAGACCGAAGACCATCGGATTCGGAATGGGTCTCATAATGGGACTTACGTTCATATGTCTGCTGGGATCGATGTTCCTGATCTATATGACGCTGAAGAACGCGGGAAGCAGTATCTTCACCACACCGGAAGAGATAGAGCTGCCTGACTTTACCGGCGAATCCATCAGGACGATACAGTCGTCCTCCGAGTACTCCAAGTTCAGATTCAGCGTGGAGGAGGAGTACAACGCCGACGTGCCGATCGGCACGGTTATCTCACAGGTGCCCAAGCCCCCCAAGACAGTAAAGGACAACGCCAGGATCACTCTCTATGTCAGCAAGGGCGTGGAAGTGGTGACGATCCCCGCCATCGCGGGCGAGTCCTACGGCGACGCGGTCAAGATCCTGCAGGATCTGGGCCTCATAGTATACAGAGAGATCGACAAGAGCGACGATTTCGAGACGAACCAGATAACCAGGACCGATCCGGAAGTGGGTTCCTCCGTGGAAGCCGGGTCAGTGATCAAGGTCTACGTCAACTCACCGGTCACGTCTCTGTCCACGTCGGTGCCCAACCTCGTCGGGAAGAAGGCGGCGGAAGCCATCGCGGCCCTCATAAGCAACGGTCTCAACAAAGGTGAGATCAAGATGGTCAGGGGAGTGCAGGAGGGCCATGAGGACATAGAGCCCGGATGCGTGGTGACTCAGAGCATAAGAGGCGGAACGCGCGTGGCGATCGGGACTACGGTGAGCCTGACCGTCAGGGAGGAACTGTCCGAGAAAGAGGCTACGTTCAAGTTCGACGCCCCGTTCTGGGATCCCAGCGGAAACATGTCCATGTCAGCCTCACTTTACGCGGAGGGGGAAGACAGCGCGTCTTACTCCACATCCAGCGTCAGCTACTCCAACGGCTTCTCGATCACCGCAAAGGGAACGGAAGACAGGGCATATCTGATAAAGATAAACGGCATAGACTACAGGAAGGTCCTCCTTAACTTCCAGGAGGGCACATACAAGGTGGTCGGAGACTACGCCAAGAGCAACGGATTCCTTATGGAGGAACCCAGCAAATATCTGATAACCGGGAAAGTGTCAGAAGGAGAAGGAAAAGTCACTTCTTCTTCCGAGGAGGTATATTCCGGCAAGAGCGCCGAAGTGACGATCACACCTGCGGACGGATACCAGATAACTTCCGTCACCGATAACGGCAGCGACGTCACATCGCACGTGTCCGGCGGCAAGTACACGATAAGCAACGTCACGGAGAACCATACCGTTACAGCCAGATTCACAAGGAACGAATATACAGTTACCGTCAGCGTCGAGCACGGCACCGGAGGCGTAAGCACGAAGGCGTACTACGGCGACACCCTCACGTTCAGCGTGAGACCGGATGACGGATTCGAGTTCGACAGCACATCCGGCGGAACATATTCCAACGGCACGCTCACGGTATCCAACATCACCGGAAACGTGAGCATCACGGTAGTGTTCAGGGAGTCCGCGCCTCCCGCCCCGCCCGAGAATCCGGAAGGATAAGGATATATGATTCGCGAAGCGTCGGAGAAGAGCGGCCTCATACTCAAGGGGATCGGCGGGTTCTACTATGTAAAGACCGCCGATACGGTCCTTGAATGCAACGCAAAGGGGATCTTCCGCCTGCAGGGGATCAAACCTCTGGCGGGAGATTTCGTGGATGTGACCGAGAGCGGCGGAGGATACGCCGTGAGCCGTATCCACGAGAGGGAGAATTCCTTCAAGCGTCCGCCCATCTCCAATGTGGACAACTTTTTCCTGGTGGTCTCTTCCGTCGAGCCTGCCCCGAACATGCTGGTCATAGACCGGATGACGGTGCTATGCGAACAGAGGAAGATAAAGCCCGTCATACTTCTCACGAAGACCGATCTCAAGAAGGCTGACGATGTGGTGGACATCTACAGCAGGATCGGATATGAAGTGATAGACGTGATGCAGGATGAAGCAAGCGCAGTGGAGAGGATCGGAGAGATCTGCAACAGAAACATCTCGGTCTTTTCGGGCAACAGCGGAGTAGGGAAATCCACGTTCCTCAACAAGCTCATGCCCGGACTGTCGCTGGCAACGAACGAGATCAGCCAGAAGCTCGGCAGAGGCAAGCATACCACCAGAGCCGTAGAGCTCTATGAGTTCAACGGAGGATTCATAGCTGATACTCCCGGCTTCTCAGCGCTTGATTTCGAGCGCGACGAGAAGATAGATAAAGCCGATCTGGCATCATATTTCCCTGAGATAGACGCACATACGGACGGCTGTTTCTTCACCGGGTGCTCCCATACAGTTGAGAAGGGCTGCTCGGTCCTTGAAGCCCTCCAGGAAGGGCTCATTGCCCCGAGCAGGCATGAGAATTACCGCTATCTCTACGAGGAGGCTCAGCGGATCGAGCGCTCCAGATATTCCTGAAACAGACAGGGGATATGCTTTTCCGAAAAAGAAATGCTCATCCCCTTTATCTTTGTATTGACATATTATCTAAAGGCATGTATACTATGTAAAGTAATTTTGCTTTACAGTACTCAGGGAGGTGTCCAATGGCAAAGGATCTGTCGATAAGCAGCCTTATTGACACTTATTCGGCTGTTCTGACCGATAATCAGCGCAACGTGCTCCGGATGTACTATGATGACGATCTTTCTCTGGGAGAGATCGCTGAACTTGAGGGCATCTCAAGGCAGGGAGTCAGAGATACGATCAAGCGCGGTGAAGCAGTTCTGCTGGAACTTGAATCACAGCTTCACTTCAAGGACAAGTTCAGCAATTTCGGCTCTCTTACCGAGTCTATACGCAGGAACGCCAAGGACATCCTCGCTTACATCGATTCGGGTGGCTATACCGCGCAGATCAAACGCGCTGCACAGGCTATCGTGGAAGCTTCTGATGAACTCGACCGCTTCACGGGAGAGGAGCAGTAAGTGGCATTTGAAAGTCTGACCTCGAGACTCGGAGGGGTTTTCTCCGGACTGAGGAAGAAGGGCAAACTTAACGAAAAAGACATATCATCCGCCATGAGGGAAGTCCGCATGGCGCTTCTTGAGGCGGATGTCAACTATAAGGTCGCGAAACAGTTCACTGACCAGATATCCGAGAAAGCTCTCGGTGAAGAGGTCATGAAGAGCCTCACCCCGGCCCAGCAGGTCGTCAAGATAGTCAACGACGAACTTGTGGAGCTGATGGGAAAGGGCGCAGGACAGCTCAGACTGGAAGGTACCCCGCCAACCGTGATACTGATGTGCGGACTGCAGGGAGGCGGCAAGACCACCCACTGCGCGAAGCTTGCCAAGATGTACCGCGACCAGGGACACAGACCTCTTCTCGTGGCATGCGACGTATACCGTCCCGCGGCCATCGAACAGCTTAAGATCATGGGCGAAAAAGCCGGTGTCCCCGTCTTCGAGATGGGACAGGGAGATCCTCATGAGATAGCCAGACGCGGCGTCATGGAAGCTAAAGACCACGGATATGACATCGTGCTCATAGATACGGCGGGACGTCTGCAGATAGACGAGGAGCTGATGGATGAACTGGAGCGTCTCAAGAAGGACTTCGCGAACCGTACCATCCTCGTCGTAGACTCACTCACCGGACAGGAAGCTGTCAACGTGGCCGACACCTTCAACAAGAGGATCGGTATAGACGGAGTCATCCTGACCAAGCTGGACGCTGACTCCAGGGGAGGCGCCGCTCTCTCGGTCCTTTCGGTGACCGGCAAACCCATCCTGTTCGCGGGTACCGGAGAGAAAGTCGAGGATCTGGAAGTGTTCCACCCCGACCGGATGGCCAGCAGGATACTCGGAATGGGAGATGTGATGTCTCTCATTGAGAAGGCGACATCCAGCTTCGATGAGAAGGCCGCTGAGGAGCTCCTCAAGAAGACCAGGTCCAAGAAGGGAATGGATCTTAACGATCTGCTGGATCAGCTGAGGCAGCTGAACAATATGGGCAATATCCGCCAGCTCATCGCCATGATGCCGGGCGGAGCCAGCATACCGGATGAAGCGATAGACGAGAAGGCATTCACAAGGACTGAGGCGATAATCCTCTCAATGACACCGGAAGAGAGGAGAAGGCCGGATATCCTCAACGCCTCAAGAAAGCGCAGGATCGCCGCGGGGTGCGGCATGAAGGTGGAGGATATCAACCGTCTGCTCAAGCAGTATGAACAGTCCAACAAGATGATGAAGCAGATGACCAAGCTCAGCAGGAGGGGAAGGAACCCTCTGAAAGGCTTCCCGTTCTCATGACACCGGACCGATGTCCGGACAATGATAAATTGATAAATAGTTTTGGAGGAAAAAATAATGGCAGTTAAGATCAGACTGCGCCGCATGGGCGCTAAGAAAGCACCTTTCTATCGTGTAGTGGTCGCGGACAGCCGTTCGCCCCGTGACGGACGTTTCATCGAGGAACTCGGCACCTACGATCCTACAGTTGAACCCACAGCATTCAAGGTAGATGCTGACAAAGTCAAGCAGTGGATGGCAAACGGCGCACAGCCCACAGAGACCGTCCGCGTGCTCCTCAAGAAAAACGGAGTTATCGAATGAATCTTAAAGAGCTTCTAGAAGTGATGGCCAGAGGCCTTGTCGAAGACAAGGATTCCGTCAGCGTCACTGTCGATGAACCCAACGAAGAAGGCATCACCGTTTACCACCTCAATGTAGCGGAAGATGATGTAGGGCGCGTGATCGGCAAACAGGGCCGCATAGCCAAGGCTATCAGGATCGTCATACGTTCTGCCGCAGTCAAGAGCGGTGCCCATGTGATGGTGGAGATCGACTGATCAGGATTCTTTTGCGGGGCGGAGCTTTCGCCCCGCATTTCTTTACGGAGGATCAACATGCAGAGATATCTGGAAGCAGGAAAGATAGTCTCGACCCACGGGATCAACGGCGAACTCAAAGTCTATCCCTGGGCCGACAGCGCTTCCGCTCTCAACAGACTGCGCAGCGTGTTCTGGGATCTCTCGGGGACCTCTTCCACGAAGGTCGTATCCGCCCGTGTTCACAAGAACATGCTCCTTCTCAAACTGGAGGGGGTGGATTCGATAGAGGACGCTCACAGATATATAGACCGGACCGTTTATGCGGACAGGGATGAGATAGTCCGCAGAAAAGGTTCGTATTTCGTCGTGGATCTCATAGGACTGGAAGCCGTGGACAGCGCCGACGGATCGCATATCGGAACGCTGACCGATGTCACGAATACCGGATCCCAGGATCTGTATCACATCACACTTGACAGCGGTGAGGTGAGGATGGTCCCGGCTGTCCCCGCGTTCATCAAATCGGTGGACCTGGACGGCGGAAAAGTCGTGATAGAACCCATAAAAGGACTGTTTGACGATGCAGATTGACATAATGACGCTTTTCCCGGCAATGTGCGAGACTTATCTCGGGGAGAGCATTATCGGCAGAGCAATAAAAAAAGGGGCACTGGACGTCAGATGCCACAACATACGCGACTATACTCTCAACAAGCAGAAACAGACTGACGACGCGCCTTTTGGAGGCGGCATGGGCATGGTAATGTACTGCCAGCCTGTCTATGACTGTTTCCGGGCTATATGCGAACAGAGGGGAACGCGCCCGCACCTGATCTACATGAGCCCGTCCGGCAAGGTCCTGACGCAGCAGAGAGTCAAAGAGCTCTCCGGGATGGAGAACATATGCATACTCTGCGGTCACTATGAAGGAGTGGACGAAAGGGTCCTGGAAGAGATAGTCGATGAGGAGATCTCCATCGGGGACTATGTGGTCACCGGAGGAGAGATGCCCGCGCTCATTCTGACCGACTCGGTGGCGAGACTGTGTCCGGGCGTCCTGTCGGACGAGGAGTGCTACACCGACGAGAGCCATTTCAGCGGGTTGCTGGAATATCCCCAGTACACCAGACCATATATCTGGAACGGCAGGGAAGTTCCGGAAGTCCTCCGCAGCGGACACCACGCCAATATCGTGAAGTGGAAGAAGGAACAGGCTCTCAGACGCACCAGGGAGCGCCGTCCTGACATGTATGAACAGTATATTAAGGAGCATCCCGACGAAAAACTCTCCGATTAAGCAATATGCACCAACCGCGGCATGCTGCCGCCCGTATCCATGGGCATTTAGTAAAAAAGCAAAAACAACACCTCATTTTCTTGACGTTATGCACATTTTTGTTATAATGAATTTGCTGAAAAGAGGTCAGTAAAGAACTATTCTTTAGTCATATATTTGATTTTTGAAACGGAGATAATAAGCATGTGCGTACAGGACATTACAGTTGAGAACCAGGTCGGCCTTCATGCCCGTCCCGCCACTTTCTTCATTCAGAAGGCGAACGAGTTCAAGTGCTCCATCTGGGTCGAGAAAGATGAGAGACGTGCCAACGCAAAGAGCCTGCTCGGCGTTCTTTCACTCGGTATCGTTGGGGGGACGACGATCCGCCTCATCGCCGACGGTGTTGATGAGCAGCAGGCGATCGAAGGTCTCGTAAAGCTTATCGAGTCCGGATTCAACGAGTAAGATATTCTGATCGGGCCGCCTCTTAACGGAGGCGGCTTTTAGTTTGTATATCAATGACATTAAGGGAACTGCAGAACAAGGCGCTGTCGCTCCCTCTGCTGCCGGGCATCTACATCATGAAGGACCGCAGAGGAGAAGTGATCTACGTCGGAAAAGCCAAGAAACTCAAGAACCGGGTCTCCAGTTATTTCAGGCCCGGCGCTTCCCATACCCCGAAAGTCGAGAAGATGGTCTCCAACGTCCAGGATTTCGACGTGATCGTGGTGGACAGTGAATTCGAGGCGCTGACTCTGGAATGTTCCATGATCAAGCAGCACCGCCCGAAATACAACATCATGATGAGGGACGACAAAGGCTTCTCGTACATCAGAGTGTCGGACGGGACCTTTCCCAAGATCACCGCAGAGCTGCAAAAACACGATGACGGGGCTTCCTATTACGGACCTTATATCAGCTCGTTTGCAGTCAAAAGAATGACGGATACGGTCAACGAAGCCTTCCGGCTGCCGACCTGCACAGCTGACTTCGAGAAGAACAGACGCAGCCGTCCCTGTCTCAACGCACATATCGGAAGATGCTGCGCCCCGTGCGTGGGCAGCATCTCCGAGGAGGCTTACGGAGAACTGGTGGACAGCGCGGTTACGATGCTCCTGAAGGGCAGCGGAGAGATACTGCATATTCTGGAGGAAAGAATGCAGCAGGCCAGCGAGGATCTGGAATTCGAAAGGGCAGCGCGCTACCGCGACAGCATGATCTCCATCAGGAAACTGGAGGAAGGGCAGAAGGTCGTAAAGAACGAGAGCGACAGGGATATGGATGTCTTTGCGTTCGCCGCAAATGAGCGGATGGTCTGCGCCGACGTGCTCAAGTTCCGCGACGGCATCCTCGTCGACAAGGACGAGACTCTAATCTACGACACCTCCGATATCGAGGAAGCAAGAGAGGAGTTCGTGACACACTATTATCTGACCGGTAACGAGATACCAAGAGAGATACTGTGTGACAGTCCTCTGGAATATCAGGAACAGCTGAGGATGTGGCTGACCGAGCACCGCTCAGGGGCATGCTCCATCTCCGTGCCGTCGAGAGGAGAGCGCAAGGCGATCGTCGAGATGGCCTACAGCAATGCCGCCGATAGGATAAAGAGAGAATCCGGAAGGAAGACGAAGAACGAGGCTGCTCTCGGCGAGCTTGCGAACATGCTCGGCATGCATGATTTCCCGGCCAGGGTGGAGCTGTACGACATATCGAACTACGGAGAGGAAGCCGTGGGAGGCATGGCTGTGTTCATCAACGGGGATCCCCGCAAGTCGGAATACCGCAGGTTCAGGATAAAGACCGTGGACGGAATAGACGACTACGCGTCCATGACCGAAGTCATAACGAGAAGGGTAGCACGGTTCGACGAAGGCTCAAAGGGATTCTCGGACAAACCGGATCTGATCCTTCTGGACGGAGGCAGGGGACATCTGGACACGCTGACTGAAGCTCTCAGAGACAGTTCCTTCTCCGACGTGCCGATGTTCGGGCTGGTCAAGGATTCAAAACACAGGACCAGAGCGATCGTTTCAGAGGAAGGTGAGATCGCGGTCTCCATGCACAAGAGCGTATTCACGCTTATCTCCAGGATGCAGGACGAGGTGCACAGATACACCATCGGATACGAACGGAAGAGCCACAGCAGCAGAGCGCTGAGGTCATCCCTTCTGGATATAGACGGAATAGGGGAAGCGAGGGCAAAAGCGCTTCTCAGGCACTTCAAGACGGTCTCAGCCGTGAGCCAGGCTTCCGAGGAGGAACTGAGCTCCGCGCCGGGAATGACGAAGAGAGCGGCGTCTGCCGTATGGAAGCATTTTCACCCTTGACGGAGATCTGCGGCGGCAGATAAACTTTATTTGGATCAACATTTTCAGAGGTCATAATGAGAGTAAACACGGGAACAGCCAGAGGAATGGCGCTGGAGACTCTTCCGGGCGAGGACATAGTCCGTCCGACGTCCCAGAAAGCCAAGGAAGCCATCTTCTCGGCTCTTCAGTTTCAGATACCTGGCACCACGATGCTGGACCTGTTCGCAGGCAGCGGACAGATGGGAATCGAGGCGCTCAGCAGAGGGGCTTCCCACTGCGTGTTCGTGGACAACTCGCGTGACGCGATAGGAGTCATCAAGAGGAACCTCAACAGGACAGGCCTTTTCAAGTCCGCTTCCGTGGCTGAGACCGACGCGCTCAGATACATTCAGCGCAACCGCACCAGATTCGGTTTCATCTACGCGGATCCTCCGTACAGGAAGAACATTGCCGGGGGACTGGTCGAATATCTGGGCAGGATCCTGGAGAAAGGCGGCTTTGCAGCGGTCGAGGCGGAGAAGGAAGCAGTCCTTCCGGAGGAGAGCGACGAGCTGATCCTCAAAAAGAGATACGATTACGGAAATACATCCATCTGGCTGTATACCACGAAGGAGGATAGCGGCGAATGAAAACAGCGGTCTGCCCGGGAAGCTTCGATCCCGTGACGAAAGGACACCTTGATATCATCAAGCGCGCTTCCAAACTGTTCGACAAAGTCATCGTCGTAGTCCTACAGAATACCGCGAAGACCTCCACATTCTCGATCGAAGAGCGTGTACACTTCATAGAGGAGTCTACAAAGGACATCGGGAACGTCACCGTCGATTCATATGACGGTCTGCTGATGGATTTCTGCCGCATCCACAACGCCGTGGCGGTAGTCAAAGGCCTGAGAGCGGTATCCGATTTCGAGTATGAATTCCAGATGTCGCTGATAAACAAAGAACTGAATCCGGAGATCGAGACGGTATTCATAAACACAGCCCAGGAATACATGTTCCTCAGCTCCAGCGTGGTGAGGGAAGTGGCTTCGTTTGGCGGAGACGTCTCCAGGTTCGTACCGGAACCCATAAGCAAAGAGATAACTGAAAAACTTGTGAAAGGCGGAAAACACTCATGACATTGGACAAGATTCTGGACAGGATGGATGACCTGCTCAGCGAGAGCGTCTCGCTTCCTCTTTCCAACCGCAAGCTGGTCGACGTGGACAGAATGCAGGACCTGCTCGACGAACTGAGACGCAATCTGCCTCAGGAGATAAAGGACGCGAAGGGAGTAGTCCTCGACCGTGACTCGATCCTGGAGCAGGCAGAGAACCAGGCGGAGGACATCATCCAGAAAGCCGAAGCCCGCGCAAGGCAGATGATCAGCGAGGAGGAGATATTCAGGGCTGCCAAGAAAGCATCCAATGAAATGATCTCCGCCGCACAGCAGAAAGCCAAGGAGAGCGAGCGCCAGGCGCAGGAGTTCTCTGAGAACGCTCTCAAGAAGGCGGAGGACGCCCTCATGGTCGTTTTCAACCAGGTCAAGACTGCGCGTCTGAGCGTCAGAGGGAACGTGCCCGCAAGAGAAATAGAGAAGGAAAAATAAGTCCTGAATAAGCATTTTTGAGCCCGGATCGGATCCGGGCTTTTTTTGTGCCTTTTTTTCGTTTTACATCGTTTTTTGCGAGGTTTTTCTATTGACAGAAAATCCTCAAAATAGGATAATGTGGGTAAATATTCCTTAAAAAACCTTAAAAAGGTTTAAAGTGGGTAATTTTCAACAGTTTCAACACAGTTTTTGACAAAAAACGAGAGGAAGGAGGGGGAAACGATGCTGTTCGGTGAGTTCTTTCACAATGTCGACGCAAAGGGCAGGATGAATATCCCTGCGAGGATGCGCGACGACCTCGGCGAACGCTTCTGCATAACCCTCTGGTCCGATGACTGTCTGGCAGTATTCTCCATGACCGAATGGGAGAGGATCTGCGACAGGATCAGGAACCTTCCTCTAGCTCAGGCCAGCAAGCTTCAGCACTTTATCTTCCCGAACGCCTGTATGGTGGAACCCGACAAGCAGGGAAGGATACTTCTTCCGCAGAACCTGCGGGAAGGCGCTAATCTCGACAAGGACGTGGCAGTTATAGGCGTCATGGACAGAGCCGAGATCTGGGATAAGGAACGCTGGCTCGAGACCAAGAAAGGATACGACAGCAAGTCCTTCGAGCAGAGGCTTGAGGAGAACGAGATCTGATGGACGGATTCGGACATGTCCCTGTGCTCCTTGAGCAGACGATCGAAGGTCTGAGGATAAAGAAGGACGGTATCTATCTGGACGGCACCGCAGGAGGTGCGGGGCATTCGTTCAGGATAGCGTCCGAACTCTCTCCAAAAGGGGAGCTGATATGTCTGGATAAAGATCCGGAGGCGGTTGAAGCCGCTTCTGA
This sequence comes from Oscillospiraceae bacterium, assembly GCA_017548825.1. Taxonomy (GTDB): domain Bacteria; phylum Bacillota; class Clostridia; order Oscillospirales; family Ruminococcaceae; genus RUG11783. The sequence continues at coordinate 8,220 of JAFYZG010000096.1, read as the reverse complement.
AAGACTCAGTTCTTTCCCCAACGCGAGAGTGATCCGCTCCGATTTCAGAGATGCACTGCAGACTCTGCCCCAGTACATCGGAAGGATCGACGGAGCACTTCTGGATCTGGGAGTTTCTTCCCACCAGCTGGATACGGCTGAACGCGGATTCTCCTACAGCAAGGAAGGCCGGCTCGACATGAGGATGTCTGACAGCGGACAGACCGCAGCGGACATAGTCAACACGGCTTCCTTCGAAGAGCTGTGCCGGATCCTCAGGGATTACGGAGAAGAGCGCTACGCAGCCCAGATAGCCGACAAGATCATTGCCGCAAGAGAGAACGAGTGGATAGACAGCACGACGAGGCTCAGCGAGATAGTGATCTCCTCGCTCCCGCCCGCGGTGAGACGCAAAGACAAGAATCCTTCCAGAAAGACATTCCAGGCGCTCAGGATCGCCGTGAACGATGAGATGAACGCCCTGACGGAAGGACTGGAAGGGATATTCGAGCTCCTGGCACCTCAGGGAAGGTTCTGCGTGATAACCTTCCACTCCATAGAAGACCGCATAGTAAAGCAGTTCTTCAGCAAAAAGATGACAGGCTGTACCTGTCCTCCTGAATTTCCCGTCTGTATCTGCGGCGGAACGCCGAAAGCCATTGCCGTGACAAAAAAGCCCATCACTGCGGACAGCGATGAGCTTGAAGAGAACAGAAGATCCAGGAGCGCAAAACTGAGAATAATCGAGAAGATATAGAGAGGAAAGCATGGAAACCAGTGTCGCCTATGATATCTCCCGCTTCGAGGGAGAACCCCGCCAACAGCGCATCCGCGTCGTAAAGACAGGGAAAGAACTGAAAGCAGCCGCAGATAGGAAGTTCGTCATCGAACTCATAGCTCTGACGGTTGTCGTTGCTGTCCTCGCAGTATATACTGTCTACAGCAATATGATGCTCACGAAGACCAAAGCGCTGATCGAGAAAAAGAACTCGGAACTCGTCGAGATCCAGAGCGAGAACGTGTATCTCGACTACCAGATAGAGAGCATGGTATCCATGAAGACTGCGGAGGAATTCGCAGAAAACGAACTCGGGCTGGTGCGCCTTTCTCCTGCACAGGTCGAGTATGTCAATCTGGAGAACAGCAACAAGATCGTGGAAGAGGAGACCGAGACTCTCCAGCTGAACGTATCGACGTTCCTTTCTACTGTCATGCAGTTTTTTGAGAATTAGCTCTCGTACTACTTCCGTCACGGGAGAATAATTAAAAATGGATAAAATCGAAAGACGCAAGTCCCAAACAGGGAACATGAAGAAAAACCTGATGATCTTCACCGCAACGGTCGTTACTCTCTTCATCGCCCTGACGCTGAGGCTTGCGTATATTTCTTTAATCAGGCACGATTACTACAGGGAACTCGCCACGTCTCAGCAGCTGAGAGATACTATCATCACGGCTGAACGCGGCACTATATATGACACCAACATGAATGTCCTGGCGAGAAGCGCGACGGTCTGGACCGTAGCGCTGGATCCCAAACACATAAAAAAAGATGACAAGGACCCGGCAAAAGACGACAGAGAGAAGATCTCCGTGTTTCTCAGCGAGGTCCTTGATGTTCCGTATGAGACCGTACGCAGCAAATGCGACGAAGACAACTACTACTCCATAGTCAAGAGGAAAGTCGATAAGCCCGTTAAGGATCAGATCGAGGAATTCATAAAGGAAAACAAGATATCCGGCATCACATTCACGCAGGATACCAAGAGATACTATCCCTACGGCAACCTGGCTTCCCAGGTGATAGGATTCGTGGGGACGGACAATAACGGCTTGTACGGTCTGGAAGCCTATTACGAGAGATATCTTTCCGGACTCTCCGGCAGGATCCTCACGGCGGTGAACGCCAACGGCAAGGACATGTACTACCAGATGGAGAGCGTCACGGAGGCCGAGGACGGATACAACCTCGTCCTGACGATAGACACCAACATCCAGAGGTATCTGGAACAGGCGCTGGATGAAGCCATGAAGGAGCACAATATCGCCAATTACGCCTGCGGCATCGTAATGAACGTCAACGACGGATCCATCTACGCCATGTCCTCCAAGCCGGACTTCGATCCCAACGACCCGCTGGAGATCTACACGGATCTGCTCAACAGGAAGCTAGAGGGAATAGAGGACGCCGATGAGTATCTGACCGCGCTGAGCAGCGCGCAGGAGTTCCAGTGGCGCAACAAGGCGATAAGCGACATATACGAGCCCGGATCCGTATTCAAGGTCGTCACGGCAAGCGCAGCTCTCGAGAGCGGGACATGCACCACCGAGAGCCGGTTCACCTGCTACGGAAGCACACATATCACGGGAAGCATCTACATCTCCGATGCGAACTCCCGTGCGCACGGAGACCAGGACTTCACTCATGCGGCGATCAATTCCTGCAACTCCGCGTTTATACAGATCGGTCTGGCGATGGGACGCGAGACCTTCTACAACTACTTCAAGGCGTTCGGTCTTACGGAAAAGACCGGAATAGATCTGCCGGCGGAATCCTCCAGCAGTTACTACACGGCGTCCCAGATGGGACCGGTCGAGCTGGCCAGCTGCTCGTTCGGACAGTCCAACGCGATCACGCCAATCCAGCTGATCACCGCAGTCGCCGCGTCGGTAAACGGCGGTTATCTCGTGGAGCCTCACGTGGTAAGAGAGATACTGGATTCCGAGGGAAACATCGTCGAGCAGAAGAACACCGCCGTCAGGCGTCAGGTCATAAGCCAGGAGACATCGAAGACGATGTGCCAGGTGCTGGAACAGGTGGCAGAGAACAGCAACGCGTATGTCTCGGGATTCCGGCTCGGAGGAAAGAGCGGAACGGCGGAGAAGCTCAACAGCAACTCCAATGACTATGTCGCTTCCTTCTGCGCATTCGGACCGACGGATTCTCCCCAGGTGATCTGCCTGATCCTCTATGACGGCGCTCACAGCTACTCGATCTTCGGAGGAAACATCGTGGCGCCGGTCGTCGCTTCCGTAATGTCGTACACACTTCCCTATATCGGAGTGGAAGCAGTTTACAGTGACGATGAGATGGAGACGGTCGATGTTTACGAACCCTGGCTGACTACCATCTCGCTGACCAATGCCAAAGCCCAGCTGCAGAAAAAGGGACTTAACTACAAGGTCGTGGGGGACGGTACCACAGTTGTATCGCAGTCTCCTCAGGGAGGCATTTACATACCTAAAGGATCTACGGTGTTCCTTTACACTGAAGATTCATCCCCGAAGGACGTGACGGTCCCCGACGTAAAGGGATACACGGTCAGCTACGCGAGATCCGTGTTCGAATCTCTGGGACTCAACCTCAAGACGACTGGTTCCTCATCCAATTCGGCTGAAGTCATGTCTCAGAGCGTAGCTGCAGGGGAGAGCGTACCGGAAGGCACAGTCATCGAACTCGGGGTCATTCTTCCGGATATGAACGACTGATGATCGGGGAACAACTGCCCGACACATAAAACGAAAAGGAGAGCTCAGCGGGACTCAGGTCTCCGCAGAGCGTTTGCGCCGATGAAACCTACCAGTCTCAGAGTGCTGATGAACGGACTGACTTCCTCGTTCGTCCCGGACATAGCAGTCGACACAGTCGTCACCGATTCCAGACAGGTCATTCCCGGTTGCGTGTTCGTAGCCATAGTCGGCGAGAATTTCGACGGCAACGATTATGCACAGCAGGCGCTGAAAAATGGCGCCGCAGCGGCAGTCGTATCCAGGGGAGAAGGGGAAGGAATGATCCTGGTGGAGGACACGAAGGATGCCCTCTGTGCCATGGCAGGAAATTACCGCGATCAGTTCCATCCGCTGGTGGTAGGAGTGACCGGTTCAGTCGGCAAGACCACGACCAAGGAGATGGTCGCCGCCATATTCAACTCCTTCGATAAAAACACGCTCAAGAACTTCGAGAACAGGAACAACGAGATAGGTCTTCCCGAGACCGTGTTCCGTATGGACGACGACACCAGGCTCGCTATCCTTGAGATGGGCATGAGCAGTCTGGGAGAGATCAGCAGGCTTTCCAGATGCGGCAAGCCTCACGCGGCTATCATCACATACATCGGTGTATCGCATATAGAGATGCTGGGCTCCAGAGAGAACATCCTCAGGGCAAAGCTGGAGATCACCGACGGAATGGACAGAGACGGATTCCTCGTGATCAACGGGGATGATCCGTACCTTACCGGAGCCATCGATACCATCCCGGTACCGGTGGTGACTTTCGGTGTGGAGGACGGAGACTACGATGTGGCCGCCAGAGAAATCTCCTGCAAAGGATTTCCCTCGGAATTCACGATCTCTGATAAAAAATACGGCGAGTTCAAAGCCGTCATTCCCTGTTCGGGGATAAACAATGTGCAGGATGCGCTGGCCGCATACGCCCTTGCTACGCGCCTTGGATTCGATCCGGCGAGATGCGCTGCGGCTCTGTCGGACTATGAACCCGCGGGTATGAGACAGCGCTTCCGCAAGGTGAGAGATATCACCGTCATCGAGGACTGCTATAACGCCGCTCCGGAGTCCATGGAAGCAGCACTGCGTATCCTTTCCGATCTCAGCTGTGAAAGGCTTAGAATAGCCGTGCTGGGAGATATGCTGGAACTGGGCGCCGTATCAGAAGAGGCCCACCGAAGGACTGGCGTTCTGGCAGGCGAGCTGGGAATCGACGCCGTTCTGTGTTACGGCGAGATGTCAAAGCTCACCGCTGAAGCCGCGGAAGAGGCAGGATGTCCCCGTGTCAGGCATTTCAATGACAAGGAAGAACTTGCCCGGTATCTGCTGAGCATATCCGGCGCGGGTGACACGGTCCTGTTCAAGGGGTCGAGAGGAATGGCGCTGGAAGATATCATCAGGATATTCAGCAGGGAGGAGAACTGACATGACTGTTCCGGTATTAATAACTGCAGTAATGGCGTTTCTGATCTCATGGCTGATCGGATTCAGGCTCATACCGTGGCTCAGAGCCATAAAGATGGGGCAGGTCATCAACGAGATCGGGCCGACTTGGCATAAATACAAAGAAGGCACTCCCACCATGGGAGGCCTGATGTTCATTGCCGGCACAGTCATCGCATCTGCATGCGGATACACTGTTCTCGGACTCATGAACGACAAGTATTTCCATGCCCCGTTCAGTGTGGAATGGAAGAGACTGATCATAAACGCGGTGTGCTGTCTGGCTTTCGCGCTGATCGGATTCGATGACGACTACCACAAGATACACAATCATCAGAATCTGGGCCTTACAGCGAAACAGAAGATCGTACTGCAGGTGGCGGTGTCTGCCGCATATCTCGCAGCGATGCGCTTCTGGGGAGAAAATGATACGTCGATCTGGCTTCCCGGACTGGGAGATACGGATCTGGGATTTTTCTACTATCCGCTGCTGATGTTCTCGATCATCGGTATAGTCAACGCGGTGAATCTTACCGACGGAGTGGACGGGCTTGCCGGGTCGACCACGCTGGTAACCGCGATCGGTTTCATGGTGATGTCCGTCATGCTGAACGATCCCGGCAACCTGCTGTTCTCGACAGCTATCACAGGTGCGCTGATAGGGTTTCTCATCTGGAACTACAAGCCTGCGAAGGTGTTCATGGGCGATACCGGGTCCATGTTCCTCGGAGGAGCTGTCGTGGCCATGTCCTTCGGGTGCAAAAGAGAACTGTTCATGCTTATCTCCGGAGTGCTCTTCGTCATCGAGGCTTTCTCCGACATCATACAGGTCTGTTACTTCAAACTGACGCACGGAAAAAGGATATTCAAGATGGCGCCCATACACCATCACTTTGAAATGAGCGGATGGTCGGAAGAGAAGATCGTGTTCGTGTTCTCCCTGGTCTCTCTTGCCGGAAGCCTTGTGTCCATTTGCCTTACCAAACTGAGCTGATCGAAAGGAATCATCGTACGATGGCCGAAAAAGGGAAGAAAAACAGTATCCCGAAGACAGACAGAGTGATGCTCGTTCTCGTGCTCATTCTGGTCCTGCTCGGCCTTATAATGATGTTCTCGGCCAGCTATGCGAACGCGCTCTACTACAAGAACGACGCGCTTTACTACATCAAGAAACAGGCGAAATTCGCCGCTGTGGGACTGGTCATGATGATCATCATCTCCTATATCCCGTACACTATCCTGCACAGATTCGCGGGGCTCATCTATCTCGGCGCGCTGGGGCTTCTGGCTCTTACGCTGACCATGCCCGCGATAAATGACGCAAAGCGGTGGATACTGTTCGGAGGATTCACTTTCCAGCCCTCTGAGGCGATGAAGTTCGCCATCATAATACTGTTTGCCCACCTGATATCGGTGCGGCCCACCAGACTGAATGATTTCTGGAAGGGCTTCATGATGCACATGATCCTCATGGGCATACCGGCAGTCATCATGCTGGGACAGCCCCACATCTCCGGCATCATCCAGCTACTGATCTTCGGCAGCGTCGTCATGCTGATAGGCGGTGCAAAGATACATCACTTCCTCATAGCGGGCACTGTCGGCGCTTCCGCCCTGGGACTGGCGATCTGGAAACTGGAGAAGTTCGAGTACGCCCGCGACAGGATCGCGACGCTCATCAACGGCGGCGGCGGAGAGTCGGAGGGCTGGCAGATCTATCAGGCGCTGCTGGCGATAGGATCGGGCGGGTTCTTCGGGCTCGGTCTCGGTAACTCGAGACAGAAACAGCTCTATGTACCGGAACCTCAGAACGACTTCATACTCTCCATAATCTGCGAAGAGATAGGGTTCATGGGAGTATTCATCATCATCTTCCTGTTCGTGATGTTCTTCCTGAGGGGGATAAACATCGCGATGAAGGCCAAGGACAGGTTCGGCACGCTGCTGGTAGCAGGCGTCATCTCGCAGATAGCGACGCAGACGATCCTGAATATCGGAGTCGTCACGGCGTCCATACCGAATACAGGCATCAGCCTTCCTTTCTTCAGTCAGGGAGGCACGTCCATCCTCCTGCTGCTGTGCGCGGTGGGTGTTGTCCTTTCCGTGGCGAGATACAGCAATGTCGGCGACGGAGATGAGGCGGAGACCGAGACGGAGGATACCGATCTATGAGAGCAGTGATAGCCGCCGGAGGCACCGCCGGACATGTCAACCCGGCGCTGGCGATAGCCGACGAGATTGTCAGGATGGAACCGGGTTCCGAGATCAGATTCATGGGAAGGGAAGACGGCATGGAGAACCGTCTGGTGACTTCTCGCGGATATGAACTCGTGCCTATAGACGTCTGGGGATTCATGCGCAGTTTCAAGTGGGAGGATATCCTCTTCAACCTGAATTCCCTCAGACTTATAGTCAAGTCCAGCATAGAGGCGAGAAAATTTCTCAGGAGCTTCAAGCCCGATATAGTCATAGGGTGCGGCGGATATGTAAGCGGCCCTGTGGTCATGCAGGCGTCTAGGCTCGGAATCAAGACCGCCATACACGAGCAGAACTCTTTTCCCGGAGTGACCACCAGGATCCTCTCGAGAAGGGTGGACCTCATCATGGCTCCGAACGAAGACGCAAAGAACAAGATAGGAAGACCGGAAAAGACCGTCATAGTGGGCAATCCGGTATCATCAAAGATAATCTCCGCCGACAGGGAAGAAGCCAGACAGAGGCTCGGGATCGGTGACAGGACATGTATACTGTCCTTCGGAGGCTCGCTTGGCGCCAAAGTCATAAATGATCTGGTAGCCAGGATGTTCAGACTGTGCAAGGGAAGGGACGACATCTTTTTCATCCACGCCACCGGCGGGTATGACACCGAGACGTTCCCCGCAGAGCTAAGGGAGGAGGGTGTGAGCCTTGATGATCTGCCCTGCAGAGTCAGCACCTATATAGATGACATGCCGGACTGCCTTGCTGCGTCCGATCTTGTAGTTTCCAGAAGCGGGGCGATCACCATCAGCGAGCTGGCCGTATCGGGAAGACCGTCTTACCTGATACCGTCTCCGCATGTTGCAGAGAATCACCAGTACTATAATGCGCTTACTCTGTCCAGCAGAGGCGCAGCGGTGCTGGAAGAGGAGAAGGACATGGTTCCCGACAGGACCGCAGAGACGATCATAGCTTTGGCTGAGGACAAAGACAGGCTCAGAGAGATGGGCAGGGCGGCAAAGGAGATCGGTGCACCTGATTCCGCTGCAGAGATCTACAGAAACATCAAAAACTTGCTGAAAGGCTGAAAAG
>JAFYZG010000095.1 GCA_017548825.1 Oscillospiraceae bacterium | reverse complement strand
GTTCGGCGTAAAGGACATGGAGAGCCTCAGAAAGTACGCGGAAGACCGCTATGAAGACAGGGCTGAGGAGTTCCTGAGCATCATAGAGTACGATAAAGGCGATTTCCAGCATTCCATGGATCTGGCCTGCGTGCCGATGCAGGAAGTCGGAAGCGCTATCTGGGAGGAATACAACGCAAGGATGGGCAATGATCCCATCTACGGCTACACCTTCGACGGAGAGATGCCCGGAGACAATGCCGGAGCGTTCCACTCCAGCGACCTGTGGTTCGTGTTCGAGACGCTGGCAAAATGCTGGAGACCGTTCCAGGGCAAACACTACGACCTGGCCAGAAAGATGTGCAACTACTGGACCAACTTTGCAAAGACAGGCGATCCCAACGGCCTGGACAACGACGGCACGCCTATGCCGGAGTGGAGACCGTACACGCTGGAAGAGCCATATGAAATGTATTTCGGAGACACGGTGCACATGAGAACCGAGAGGAATCCCGTCATCAAGTTCATCGTCGACTGGAGCATAGACTGGCACAAGGAGCATCCTTATTCTTCCAAATAATTGACGCATATCATAAAAGGACAGGCAGCCTGCGCTGCCTGTCCTTTTGCATAGAGGAGATCATGTGGGCACAGAAACGGATTGATTTAAACCGGAAGATGTGACATACTATGTGATGAACGAAATACCGAGGTGGTAAGAATGGGACTTTTCAGCAGGAAGAAGAAAAAAGAAGAAGTCGTTGAAGTCAGGGAAGAGACCTCTGCAGTCAGCAGCGGTATCCCCGGCGAGGTCATCGCAGCCATTTCTGCCGCCGTATACTGCATGTTCGGTGAAGGCGCGAAAGTCATGAGCGTCAGACGACAGCAGAGATCAGGAAGGTCTGCCTGGAGCATGGCAGGTCTGTTGGAGAATACCAGACCTTTCTGATGATATAACAGGGCTTATCAGACGGAGGATCGGTATGATCCTCCGTCTATTACTTTATTGAAGGGGAGTTTTGAGATGGCGACTGTCACTGATTATTTCGGGGAGCTCGTATTCGATGACGCGGTCATGAGGGAGAATCTCTCGCAGGAAGTCTACACATCGCTGAGGAAGACCATAGACGAAGGCGCTGAGCTGGACCTCTCGGTGGCCAACGCAGTTGCTTCCGCCATGAAGGACTGGGCGATAAGCAAAGGCGCGACCCACTACACCCACTGGTTCCAGCCGCTGACCGGCATCACCGCTGAGAAGCACGACAGTTTCATATCTCCCGGAAAGGACGGGAGAGTCATCATGGAGTTCTCCGGCTCAGAGCTCATCAAGGGCGAACCTGACGCTTCCAGCCTGCCTTCCGGAGGACTGAGAGCCACCTTTGAGGCCAGAGGATACACTGCGTGGGATCCCACGTCCTACGCGTTCATAAAGGGGAACACGCTTTGCATACCCACGGCATTCTGTTCCTACGGCGGCGAAGCTCTGGACCAGAAGACTCCGCTGCTAAGGTCCATGGACGCGCTCAACAGGCAGGCGCTGAGGATCTTGAAGCTTTTCGGACATGATGAAGTCAAGAGGGTCTGGCCGAACGTCGGCGCCGAGCAGGAGTACTTCCTGCTGGACAGAGAGATGTACAGGCAGAGGACCGACCTGGTGATCGCGGGCAGGACGCTCTTCGGAGCGAGACCCCCGAAGGGACAGGAAATGGACGACCACTACTTCGGAGCGATAAAACCGAGAGTGGCGGAGTATATGGAGGACCTCAACAGAGAGCTCTGGCGGCTCGGCATTATGGCCAAGACAGAGCACAACGAGACGGCCCCGGCCCAGCATGAGCTCGCTCCGGTTTATACGCGGGCAAACGTGGCCATAGACCACAACCAGCTCACCATGGAGATAATGGGCACCGTAGCCCAGAGACACGGGCTGGTATGCCTGCTGCACGAGAAGCCTTTTGAAGGCGTCAACGGCTCCGGCAAGCACAACAACTGGTCGCTGTCCACCGACACGGGAATGAATCTGCTCTCTCCCGGCGATACGCCGTATGAGAACGCGCAGTTCCTGCTGTTCCTGTGCGCCGTGATAAAAGCCGTGGATGACTACCAGGATCTGCTGAGGATCTCGGTGGCTACGGCAGGAAACGACCACCGCCTGGGCGCCAGCGAAGCGCCTCCGGCCATCGTTTCCATGTATCTGGGCGAGGAGCTCAGCGGAGTGCTCAGAGCCTTCGAGAAGGACGAGCCTTATCTCAGCACCGGTTCCGAGACCATCAAGCTCGGAGTCGATTCGCTTCCGGATCTGCCAAAAGACTCCACCGACCGCAACAGGACTTCGCCCTTTGCGTTCACAGGCAACAAGTTCGAGTTCAGGATGCCCGGGTCTGCAGGCTCGTTGGCAAGCGCCAACATAATGCTCAACACAGCAGTGGCGGAATCGCTCAGGATCTACGCGGACTTCCTTGAGAAGGCTGAGGACTTCAACGAGGCTCTGCACGGGCTCATCAAGCATACGGTCACGGAACACGGGAGGATACTGTTCAGCGGAAACGGATACGATGAGAGCTGGGTCAGGGAGGCCACGGAAAAGAGAGGGCTCTCCAACTACGCGACCACAGCGGACTGCCTGCCGCATCTTCTGGATGAGAAGAACGTGGAGATGCTCTCGCGGCACGGAGTATGCAGCGAGAGGGAGCTGAGATCCAGATGCGAGATACTGCTGGACAACTACTCCAAGACCGAGATCATAGAAGCGAATACCATGATCCGCACTGTCAGCAGGCAGATACTGCCGGCGATTGCGGAGTTCGAGGACCGGATCTCCAGGACTGCTGCCCACAAGACCGTCATCGTCAGGGATCTGGACTGCAGCTATGAGAAAGATGTGGTATCAAGACTGTCTGCGCTTGCTGACAGAATCTACCGCATCTCGGCGGAACTGGAATCTGCGGTGGAGGAAGAGACCGCTGCCGAAAGCACGGTGCGCAAAGCAGAGATAGTAAGGGATAAGGTACTTCCCAAGATGAAGGAACTCAGAGAGAATTGCGACAGCGCGGAAGTGCTGGTGGGAAAAGAATACTGGCCGTTCCCCACATACGAAGGGCTCCTGTACAGCGTGGAGTGAACCTTATCTGAAAACGAATTCAATAATACAGAGGAAGATGCCGTGGCGACGCGGCATCTTCCGCGTTCCGGGGC
>JAFYZG010000094.1 GCA_017548825.1 Oscillospiraceae bacterium | reverse complement strand
GTATGCCCCACCGGAGCAACGGACACCGAGAACAGCGTCATCGACGTCGACAAGTGCATCGGCTGCGGCGCCTGCGCAGATGCATGTCCTGCAAAAGCCATCAGCATGGTACCGAGGGAGTTCCCGGTGCAGCAGAAGAAGGAAGACGCAGTCATTGCGGCGCTCAGAAAGCTCGCTTCTTCCAAAGCCGAGCAGGAGATGATGGCGGCCGGTATGCCGCAGCCGCTGGCTAAGGCGATAGAGAGGTCCTCCAGGATAATGCGGGAGGATCTGCTGAGAGAAGCGGGATATATGCTGCCTCAAAGCGGAAACGTAAACAAGCTTCTGAAGGGGCTTGCCGAAGAATATGCCGGAACGCCCGGCTTCCCGGCGGAGGACGTGCAGTTCCTGCTCGATACGATAAAGTTCAACGAAGAAACAGAAGAAAAGGAGAATAAAATGGAAGTCTGGAAATGCTCAGTATGCGGTTATATCCACGAAGGACCCATGACCGACGATTTCGTATGCCCCCGCTGCAAACAGCCGGCATCGGTATTCGTAAAGGTGGAACCGGAAGTTCCGGAAGAGCCCAAGGCGAATCCTTACGCGGGAACGCAGACGGAAAAGAACCTTGAGGCCGCTTTTGCGGGAGAGTCCCAGGCGAGGAACAAGTATACCTACTTCGCCTCCAAGGCCAAAGCAGAAGGGTTCGAACAGATAGCCGCGCTGTTCCTCAAGACCGCGGACAACGAGAAGGAACACGCAAAGATGTGGTTCAAGGAACTGAACGGCATCGGAAGCACGGTCGAGAACCTTGCGGCAGCAGCGGACGGAGAGAATTTCGAGTGGACCGATATGTATGAAGGCTTTGCAAAGACGGCGGAAGCCGAGGGGTTCCCGGCAGTCGCGGCAAAGTTCCGCATGGTAGGAGCCATCGAGAAGCATCACGAGGAGCGCTACCGCGCGCTGATAAAGAACATCGAGACAGCGGAAGTATTCAAAAAGAGCGAGGTCAAGATCTGGGAGTGCCGCAACTGCGGTCACATAGTGGTTGGCACACAGGCCCCAGAGGTCTGCCCGGTATGCGCGCATCCGCAGAGCTACTTTGAGATCAACACAGAGAATTATTGATCTGAAGCGCATAAGGAAAGCCCGTACGTCAGCGTACGGGCTTTCTGTTAAGCACGATATTACAGACTGTATAATCTGCTGAATTTGTCCGTGAGGTAGTCTGTGAAGAATTTCGCGGAGAATTCAGCTCCGCAGATCGACGGGACGACGTCACCGGGCTTGATCAGGCTCCCGAAATGATAGAGCTTGTCGGTAAGCCACGCAAGGATCGGCTTCATGTCATCAGCAGCGACGAGAGCGCTGAAGTCGAGATCCTTCTTCATGGTATCCAGTATCTGGGCGCTGTAGGCGGTGCCGAGGGCATATGTCGGGAAGTAGCCGAAGCTGCCGCTGCTCCAGTGGATGTCCTGAAGGACGCCTCTGGCATGATCGGGCACGTCGACACCGAGATAATCCTTGTAAAGCCCGTTCCAGGCGTCCGGGAGATCCTTTGACGTCAGTTCCCCGGCGAAAAGTTTCTTCTCGAGATCATATCTGACCATGATGTGCATGGGATATGTGAGTTCGTCCGCTTCGGTGCGGATCAGACCGGGCTGCGCTTTATTGATGCAGCGGTAGAAATCGTCCGCGTTCCTGCCGGCTGTCTGCTCCGGGAAAAGCTCGCGGAATCTGGGCCACAGCCAGTCGGTGAATTCCCTTGAACGGCCGACGTAGTTCTCCCAGAAGCGGCTCTGGCTCTCGTGAACGGCCATCGACGTCCCGCCCTTAAGGCAGTTATAGTCATAGGCAGGATCCACGTGCAGCTCGTAATTGGCGTGTCCGCCCTCATGGATGACGCTGTAGACCGAGGCGATGGGAAGGAACTCGTAGTAGTGTGTCGTTATCCTGACATCCTGCGATGTCGGACCTCCGGTGAACGGATGCTCCGTCTCGGTGATGGCGCAGTGGTTGCGGTCCAGGCAGAAAGCATCCATAAGTATCTGGGACAGTTTCCTCTGCTGCTCGACCGGATAGGATACCTTGAGCCAGGAATCGTCGGGCTGACCGGCAGCGTTGACTTTGGCTATCAGCGGGACCAGCGTTGCTCTGAGCTCATCAAAGAAACGGTCATAGTATTCCCTGGACGTGCCCTCTTCAAAGGCGTCGAGTGCAGCGTCGAAGGGATCCATGTCTGGACGGGTGATCTCATAGATGTGTTTTCGGGCGGCCACGAGTTTGTCTATATACGGACCGAATGAGGCATAGTCGCTGGAGTTCTTTGCCTTGTGCCACACATACTGCGACTCGCTCAGAAGCTTCGTGAGACCTGCATACTCTTCAGCGGGGATGGCCCGCATGTCAGAGAGCTCCTTGCGCAGTATCTCACTGCGGCGGAAGTATTCCGGCCCGGCTTCATCCCTGTTGTCATACAGAGTATTGACCGTTGTCCAAAGGCCTTCGGATGTCATCAGTTCGTGATTGCGGGCAGACAGGATGCCGAGAGCGACGCCTCTGCCTTCCTGTGTCTCCGGCGGCGCGGCAGTACGGGCATCCAGCCCGATGGATGACATGGCGTAACGGTATGCGAACAGTTCACGTTCAAGACGGTCCAGCTGTTCTTTTGCTTTGTTGATCTCCATATATGTTTCCTCCGTTTGTTTTCTAAAATGATTATATTTGGACGGGAAGGAAAACACAATGAACAGCGGTTCTCTATACAACAACGAGCATTTTTGCTATACTTCTAAATGCAATTCATGTCTTTATAAGGAGATATAGATGGATATCAAAGAACTGAAAGAGGTCTGCCGGCAGGTCCGCCGCGACATCATAATCGAAGTCGCCGACGCAGCCAGCGGCCACCCCGGCGGAAGCCTGTCTGCCGTGGAGATGCTCGTTGCCCTCTATTTCAAGGTGATGAACATCGATCCCAAGGAACCTCAGAAGGCTGACAGAGACAGATTCGTACTGAGCAAGGGCCATGCGGCTCCCGGTCTCTACGCTGTCCTTGCTGAGAGGGGATATTTTGACAAGGAAGAGCTTCACACACTGAGAAAGCTCGGATCGAAACTGCAGGGACAT
>JAFYZG010000093.1 GCA_017548825.1 Oscillospiraceae bacterium | reverse complement strand
GCGAAAACGTCATCGGATACGATCCCCTTGACGGCGCAGTATGCAGTGGAGACGTTCTCCTTGTTGTGCTCTCCCCTGAGCTTTATCTTTCTGAGGTCCATGACTTCGTGTTCTTCGCCGTTGTCGGCGCTTATGAGTCTGGAATCTGTGCTGACATATGCTCCGTTCCCGACTTTTCCGAACCTGCTGAACCACCTGACCTCGCCCCTGGCCTCTTCCGCCATCTGCACGGTTATATCGTTTGCGGCGTTGAACACCGCGACGGAATCGCTGTTCTGCCAGAGATAGATGTTCTTCTTCGCTCCGACGTATTCGTCCATGTCCTTGTGATGGTCAAGATGGTTTGGAGTCACGTTGGTCACCACGGCTATGGAAGGACTCTTTCTCATGGAGATCAGCTGGAAACTGGAGAGCTCCACAACTGCTATGTCTTCGGGTCTTACGTCATCGATGACCGGGAAAAGCGGAATCCCTATGTTCCCACCCAGATGCACCCTGAACCCCTGCGCTTCAAGGGTTCTGGCGATCAGTGTCGTCGTGGTGGTCTTACCGTCACTTCCAGTGACTCCGATTATCCTGCACGGACAGTGGTCGAAGAAGCTCTCCATCTCGGATGTTATCTCCACACCGGCCGCTATCGCGTCCTGTATCTCGGGCTTTGTCCAGTCTATTCCGGGAGTCCTGAATATGAGATCGGCTTCTCTCAGATGATCCAGATACTCCTCGCCGAGGCACATGGAGACTCCGAGAGAGACGCATTCCCTCCCGAAATCACCCAGCTGGCTGAGACTCTTGCGGTCGCAGAGCGTGACTGCGGCTCCTTCCCTGACAAAGCGCCTTATGAGTTCTTTGTGGCTTATTCCGGCCCCGAGGAAGAATACCTTCTTCCCTTTGAGGCTGCTGTAATAGTTTCTGAGATCCTCTGTCATGATCAATCCCCTGTTATCTTTCTATCTCTACAGCGCCGTATCTCCTTATGCCGGAGATAAGCACGCTGTTCTCTCCGAACACTTCCGTGAATCTGCGGCTGAATTCCTCCACCTCGTCATCCGGTACGAAAGCTTCGGCAGTTCCTGCGAACCCGCCGCCCTGAACTCTGCATGCTCCCTTTCCCCCGAGCAGATGCCTGGCATACGCGATGCTGAACGCCAGGCTCCTGTTGGATGGATCCTCCGGAGATACGTTTTCAAGGACCTGCTGGGAAGACGCGCCGGATTCGTTTATCAGTCTGAGGAACTCATCTATATCCGATGCCTTGAGGGCATCCTTCTCCAGTACCGCGCGCCTGTCGTCCTCAAAGAAATGCATGGCTCTCATGAGAGCGCGGTCGCTCACCGCACCTCTGATCTTACCGATATTATCGTAGAAATCATCGGGATCCACTTCTCTCAGATAGTCACTGCCCAGTGCTTTTGCAACGGTAAACATCTCCGCAGGGATAGACGCGTACTGATCGGTCAGTGAGGCATGGCTCCCTTTGGAGTTCAGTATGCACAGAGTGTACCCGGAATCCCCGAAATCAAAGTCTATCTTTTCCACTTCCGGCGAATCTTCATCTTTAAAATCGATAAAAACGAACCCTCCGCACGCGGAAGCCATCTGATCCATGAGTCCGCACGGCTTTCCGAAATGCACGTTCTCGGCGTATTTGGCTGCCTTGGCAAGCTCCGATTCCGCAATGGAGCCGTCATTGAACAATCCGCTTATGACATCGCCTATAAGTACACCGAAACATGCTGAGCTGGACATGCTCCCGCCTGAGGGAACATCCGAGTCGACAGCTGCCGAGAACCCGCCGATGGAATACCCCTGATCCCTGAGATATTCGGCTACTCCCCTGACAAAAGCTGCGGAAGTACCCTCATCTTCCCTGACGGGAGACAGATCGGAGAGAGATACGTCTATGCCGCCGAACCCGATGGATTCTATATGTATGCTGTCCGATGTATTCTTCTCAGCAGCAGCCAGCATGCAGTATTCCACCGCAGCCGCCAGTACTCTTCCATGCTGATGGTCGGTATGGTTTCCGCCTATCTCGACGCGGCCGGGAGCGGAAAAGAACCTTACGCCGCTTCCATCCGATGCAGAGAGGACTTTCTCCAATCTGTTCATCCTTTCCTCGGTTATACCGGGGACGAGTCCGTAACTGACCTTCTCCACGCTGTTGCTCTCCTTATACTTGATCCGTTCGTTATACTAAAAGAAAATCCCTGATGACCAGGGCGTAAAAGAACGCTTTCTTCTGCTGAAATAAGATATTTCAGATATCATTATCACTTTATCATTTCCATGTCCTTTTTTCCACACGTATGATTGACAAGACACCGGGAAATACTTATAATTCTCTTTGTCACGTCAGATGCGGGTGTAGTTCAATGGTAGAACGTCAGCCTTCCAAGCTGAACACGAGGGTTCGATTCCCTTCACCCGCTCCATTCAGAGCACATCGGAAAGATGTGCTTTTTTTGTTGTCCCCAATCATTCTTCAGCCGTCTTTTAGCGGCTGCACGTGCTGTAAAGTCATATGCCTTAACACCAAAAACAGGAGGTCCGCAATACGGTTCCTCCTGTTTTTGGTGCCGCTGACGGGGGTCGAACCCGTATGCCTTTCGGCGAGGGATTTTAAGTCCCTTGTGTCTGCCAATTCCACCACAGCGACTTAGTCGGGAAAGGTCATCTGACTGCTACTGATTATAGTTTTTCAGCATCTGCGGTGTCAACGCGAACCTTGTGTGATGGTATAATATCCATATCCCCATATAATACGGAGCATTTCATGGACAAACGTGTATTTTTGATCATATGCGACAGCATGGGCATCGGGAAGGCTCCCGATGCTGAGGCTTTCGGAGACGCAGGAACGGATACCCTCAAGGCGCTGAATTCAAGCCCTGAGTTTGATGTTCCCGTTCTTGAGAGCCTCGGTCTGTTCAATATAGAAGGCGTGGATTACCGCGAGGGCACAGACCGCCCTCTGGCAAGTTATGCCCGCGCGGAAGAGCGTTCCATGGGAAAGGATTCCACGATCGGGCACTGGGAGATCTCCGGGATAATCTCGGAAGAACCTCTGCCGACGTTCCCGGACGGTTTTCCGGAAGAACTGGTAAAGAAACTGGAAGACGCACTGGGAAGAAAGCTGGTTTGCAATCTACCCTATTCCGGTACAGACGCTATCAGGGATTACGGTGAACACCACCTCATGACCGGAGATCTCATCGCGTACACCTCGGCTGACAGCGTTTTTCAGATCGCAGCGCACGAGAGCCTTGTTCCTCCCGAGGAACTCTACCGTCTCTGCCGTATATGCAGAGATACTCTGGACAGGGATCCCCGCACCGCGGTAGGAAGAGTGATAGCCCGTCCGTTCGTCGGCCAGTCCGCCGGTGAATTCAGAAGGACTGCCAACAGGCACGATTTTTCCCTGTCCCCGCCGAAAAGAAGCATGCTTGATCTGATAAAGGGCGCAGGTCTTGATACCATCAGCGTGGGAAAGATATGGGATCTCTTCGCCGGTATCGGGATAAGCGAGGCTATCAGTACAAAGAGCAACGATGAGGGAATGAGAGCCGCCTGCGAACTCGCCGGAAGGGATTTTCACGGTCTTGCTTTCATCAACCTTGTTGAATTCGATACAGTATACGGACACAGGAGAGATACTGACGGTTATGCCGCTGCGGTCACGGTATTTGACAGACAGCTTAAAGAACTGCTGGAGAGACTCAGAGACGGCGATATGCTCATAATCACTGCAGATCACGGATGCGATCCTTCATTTACTCTTACCACCGATCACACGAGAGAGTGTGTACCTGTACTTATCTATTCAAAAACTATTGCATCAAATGACCTGGGAATACTTCACAGTTTCGCGGATATCGGATGCACCGTATGCGACTATCTGGGAGTCCCCTACAATGAACTCGAAGGAGCGAGTTTTCTTGACAGGCTCACCTAAAGAAAAGCGGCATGCCGCCGGCACACCGCTCATAAACTGAATACATAAAACTTTTCATCCGGTACGGAGGGACGTTTTCTGTCGAAGCAGAACGCTCCTCCGTTCTTTTTTATCATCCCGATGGACCGTGCGTTCTCGGGCATTGCTCCGGCTATCACTGCATCTGCATAAAGCTGCGAACGCGCATATGACAGAACTGCTCTCAGCGCCTCCGAACCGTATCCTATTCCCCGGTATTCCGGGAAGAAATAGAATGCGCACTCATAGATGTCAAGACAGCTGAACGCATCCGTCACGGAATTCTTGAACAGTGATATGTTCCCGGCCACTTTACCGTCTGCAGTCACGGCAAATGCCGTTTCCAGCGAGACATAGTACCGGAAAAGCGCTTCCGAGGGTACTCTCCTGCCGGTCCATCTCAGTATCTCCGGATCGTCGGAAAGACGCAGGAACTCTTCCCTGTCATTCATCGTCCATCTGCGCAGCGTCAGGTGTTCCGTTCTCAATACAGCATCCTCTTTCAGCAGCACAGGAAGAACCTCCCTCCGCAAAGCGAGTTGAGCAGGCACAGGCCGAGGCACATGGGATCTATCGACGGCGTCGGCATGGATCCGGATCTGGAATAGTACCTCACGCTGCCGTTTTTGATCTCAGACATTGCCTGGCGGTACGTAGTGTTGCCGGGATCGAGTTCACATGCCCTGCGGATGTGATCCATGGCTGCCAGCCTGTTGCCCAGTCCCTGACTGGCGCACGCGCTGTAATAGTACCATTTGGCATTCCTTTGAGTCTCCGGGACCCTGCCCAGCCACTGCTGGGCCCCTGAGTACGATCCCATCCTAAGACTCTGATAAGCCTGATCCATGGGATCCGAAGATGATGAATAGGTGCGGTAAGGCTGCTGGTAATTGCTGTAAAAGCTGAATCCGAAAGGCCCGAACTGGAAGAAATCGTAACTGCCGTTTCCCGTTCCGCTGCCGGTGCGCGGATCGCTGTAGTACTGCTGCCTTCCCGCAGACGAGTATCCGGAAGAATATGATGACGAGCGGGCTCTCGCAGCCGGATTCTTTATCTCTTCGTAGGCGGTGTTGATCTCGTTCATCTTCTGCTCCGCAGAACTGTCGCCCTGATTGACGTCAGGATGATACTTCTTGGCGAGATTCCTGTATGCTTTTTTGATCTCCTCGTCCGTCGCGCTGCGCGGAACACCGAGGACTTCATAGGGATCGCGGTACATATTACTCTCCAGTCTTCTTGTCTTCCAGTGACCGTCTGTATCTCTCCGTCATTCCGGAGTATATGATGCTGTCCAGGATCGGACTGTATTCAACTATCGGAAGGAAACCGTATATCTCGGATATGTCTCCCAGAAACAGGTCCAGCGCACTGTTCTGCCATTCGGGCGTGTTCTTTTCCGTCTGACTCAGCGGATTGTAGCGTTCGTGCTTTATATCTCCCTGCAGATCCAGCACCGCGTCCAGCAGGTAGAGATATCTCCCGACTGCTTCTCCGAATCTTCTCAGATAACCGGCCCAGTGGTCATCGGGGTCATACACGAAAATCTCTCCGAGCATAGCTCCGAAAGCGTTACATAGCGCGTCGATATCCTCCGACCCGCTTTCTTCCAGCATCGATATCCTGTCTATGGCCTCCATTACGGCTCTGCTCTGTCTCGGCAGCGATGCCGAAGCTTTCTCAAAAGGCTTCCGAAGCAGTTTTGACGCGGAGAGCTTCAGCGGATCCCGTTCATCCTTCCAGTCATCCAGAGCTTTGTAGTATGCGAGGATTATTCCGATATCAGCAGCGTATCCGCTGAATGCATCGGTCAGCATGCCGGTACCTTTGAACGGATGCACCGGGCATCTCTCTTCTGATAAGCTCCGCTGCGGTTCATACATCGAGCTGAGGACCATCCACAGGAACACCAGGTCATAACTGAGACACAGCGTTCCTCTCACAAGGCCGTTTTTTCTCAGACAGGAACAGATCCCGCAATATGCGGAACGGTACTGCATGAACTGCTCTTCAGTCAGATTCGATCTGTCGGCGACCAGATATCCGAACATGGCGTTATCCTCCGACGTTAATCTAGCACACAGTTTTTAAGAAACTGTTTCAGAAAGAGATAAGCGCCGTCGTCATGATGACGGCGGCGCATGTCTGTGTAAGGATTATTCCTCTTCCTCTTCCCTGAGGTCTGCGGCATCCGCGATGACCTTTGCCTCGAGATGGCTGGGCAGCGGATCGTAACGGAGGAAATCGAGCGAGAATGTCCCGCGTCCCTGGGTGGACGATCTCATGAATGCTGTGAAGTCCTGCATCTCAGCTTCCGGAACTTCGGCTTCGACGAGCATCAGTCCGTCTTCGGAAGGATTCATGCCGAGCACACGGCCGCGGCGCTTCGTGACTTCGCTCATGATATCACCGGTGTTGTCGTTGGGCACATATGCCTTGAGCGTGCAGATGGGCTCCAGCAGTGTGGGCTTCGCCTGTGCGCAGGCAGCCTTGTAAGCAAGACGCGCTGCGGACTTGAAGGCGACTTCCTTGGAGTCGACGGGGTGATACTTTCCGTCATACAGCGTTGCGCGGAATCCGACCATCGGATAACCTGCGAGAACGCCGTGGAGCATCGCTTCCCTGATTCCCTTTTCAACTGCAGGGATGAATTCCTTGGGGACCGTTCCGCCGACGACTGCGTTGACGAACTCGAAGTCTTCTCCGGGGAGAGGCTCGAATCTCATCTCAACGACACCGAACTGACCGGCGCCGCCGGACTGTTTCTTGTGCTTGCCTTCCGCTTCTGCTGTTCCGCGGATGGTCTCGCGGTAAGCGATCCTGGGAGCCTGCAGACCGACTTCAACGCCGAACTTGGATTTGAGCTTGCCCACCACGACTTCGAGGTGCTGCTCGCCGAGTCCGGAGATGATCTGCTGGCTTGTCTCGCTGTTTACATGATATGTGACTGTCCTGTCCTCTTCCAGGAGCTTCTGGATGCCGGAAGAGATCTTTCCCTCATCGCCCTTGTTCGCGGCGAAGATCGCCATGGACATCGTGGGCTTCGGGAACTCGATGGACTTGACGTTGAAGATATTGCCTGCTTCGCAGAGGGTATCTCCCGTGTGGGTGGAAGAGAGCTTGGTCACGGCTCCGATATCACCTGCGGAGATCTCCTTGGTATCGACCTGCTTCTTGCCTTTGATGACAAGGAGCTTGCCGGGTCTCTCGGATTCGCCGGTAGCGGCGATCACGGGAGAACTGGAATCAGTGAGCTTGCCGGAGAGGACCTTTACGAAGGAGAGCTTTCCAACGAAGGGGTCGGCGACGGTCCTGAACACATATGCGACCAGGGGTCCGTTCTCGCTGATCTCGAGCTTGACAGGATTTCCGTCTTTATCAGTGACTTCATAATCTTCCTCATCCGAGGGAGCGGGCATGAGCGCGGAGAAATACTTCAGCGCGAGATCGATTCCCTCGCGGGTGATGCTGTCACCGGCGATGACCGGATAGAGCGTTCCGGCCTTGGTGCCCTTCTTGATTCCGCCGACGAGTTCGTCATGAGTGAAGGGCTCGTCTGCGAAGAACTTCTCCATGAGATCGTCATCGACCTCGGCGACTGCCTCGTTGATGTCGTTCATGAGCTCATCGATGTATCCGTTTGTATCCGGTACGGGGACCTCGGTGGGTTTTCCGTCCGTGTATGTGTAGGCCTTGTTCTCGAGCAGGTCCACGAAGACCGTGGGCTTGCCTTCCTCGATGACGGGAAGAACCACAGGGCATACGCCGGAACCGAAGTGATCTTCCAGTTCCTTGAAGGTCTTTCTGAAGTCAGCGTTCTCAACGCTCGTGCTTCCCATGAAGAACATGATGGAACGCTTGTTGTTCTTGGCAAGTTTGAATGCCTTCTCCGTGCCGACGCTGACTCCGCTTCTCGCGGAAAGGACAACGGCAACACCTTCTGCTGCCTGAACGCCTTCATACATTCCCAGCTCGAAATCGAACAGGCCGGGAGCGTCGAGGAGATTCATCTTCACGCCGTTGTACTCCAGAGGAGCTACTGCGAGAGAGATGGAAGCCTTGCGGCGGATCTCTTCATCTTCAAAGTCCATAACTGTCGTTCCGGCTGCTACGGAACCGAAACGGTCGGAGGACTTGGTGAGGAACAGAAGCGCTTCGGCAAATGATGTCTTACCGGCAGAGCTGTGTCCGGCAAGCAGGATATTGCGGATCTTTTCCGGTGCGAATCCCATTAAATGATTTCCCCCTAAATATTGATGTACCTAAACCGGTTTGTTTGCAACATTTAAATTCTATCATAACAGACAGACAAATCAAATATATTTTAATATACAGCCGGTCTGCCCCGTTATTTGATCGCTATCACTATCAGATGGATGATGCTCCAGATGACCTGGAACATAGCCACTGAGAGGATGCTGACGGTATCAAGTCCTCCGACGAGCGCCAGCACTGCTGCCAGCACCGTGCCGACCGCCATACCGGCAAGTCCCACCACGGAAGAAGTCTCCGCGCCGGAGATCAGGTCGTTGCATCCTATCTGCCCTCTCAGGAAAGCTCCTACAGAGCCGACGTGCGTGAGAGAAGACGGGCTGTGGATCGTATACTCCGTCATCCTTGCGAGCTCCTGCATCGAGCTGTCCCTCACCATGGTGACCATGGACTGAGGTATCTCATACATGCGTGAGATCTTCTCGGGAGAGATGATGAAGTCTCTGGTCCTGACTATGATGCTGATGTCGTTCTTGACGAGTCCGTCGAGCAGACGCTTCATCTCCTCATCCGGGGAATAGCCCACGACGAACATGGCATAGAGCTTCCCGGCTACGGCGAGATAGATGGCGTCCCTTGTTGACGACTTAGTGTATCTGTCCTCGTAGTCTCTTGACGGGACCTCGATATCGTGGGATTCCAGCATCTCCCTTCTTCCTACGAGGATGCGGTTCTGGTCTACCCAGAAGCTGAATCCGAGACCCTCCTCATAGACGACGCTGTCAGTATCGAAGAGCATGTCGGTCTTGCCCTGGATGACCTTCAGGAACATGTGGGACATCGTGTCACAGGAGTGGATCAGCACGGAGGCCGCATAGAGTATTGCCTGGTCTATCCTCTCCTTTTCAAAGGTCTTTATGCCGTGCAGCAGGACCTTTTCCCTCGGGAACAGTTCCCTGCCCTCGAGCACGACGCAGTTCGCGCTGGCCACGTCTTCGGCAGCTGCGTAGCCTGGAACGACTGCTCCCATCCTGTTGAGCTTGAGCTGGAGTTTGCTGATCGGGAGCTCAAACATCAGGGATGACATGAACGGAGCGCTTATCGCAGCGGCGAGAGCCGATACCCTGACCGCTTCCGCGGCAGTGAGTCCCTTGGCGAAATATGATATGACGCCCAGCGCGATGCAGATCAGCGCTGCGAAGGGTTCCACTTTCCTGGTCTTATTGAAGTCCGCGTCGTCTGTATCGCAGTAGTCTGCGAATCTGTCGGTATATCCTGTCCTGTGGCTGATGAGTATTCCGGTCGACGATTTGGGGAGATCGTTGGACAGCATCTGCACGACGGACTGATCGGTTACGACCGTTGACGCGTATTTCTGCGGGTTTTCGGAGACAGTGCGGAAATTCCTGTTGTCTCTGAACGCTTTGAGCATCGTGCCGATATCGCACATGAGAAGCGTGACCGAAGCTATGACTGCGGAAAAGCCTTTTGCCGGATAGGCATCGGTCAGTATGCATACGACTGGCTCCGCCAGCGCCAGCAGAGACGAAAATCCCGCGAGCGATGTAAGAGCAGGCTTGGAGGTGAACATGCCCGCGATCCCGGGAAAAACAGTCTTCCAGTTCACTATGATTGCCGCCGCCATGCAGACTGCGGTCACGATCGAAGTGGTCCTGCCGTTCCCTACCGCCTTGATGTAACTGATATATGCGAATGCGATTATCACCGCAGCCGCCACAGCGGTCACGACGCAGGCGATCACGGAAGATGTGATCCTTCTCCCCAGAAGCTCGTACAGCGCGTCGGGGTTCTCATCCATCTCAGTTTCGGTATCCTCGTCGAGGTTGTTTATCTCTTCGACGCGCAGCCTCCTGCGGTTCTGCTTTTTGCTGTCCTTATGCTCGACTACGACCGTATCTCCGAAGAGCTCCCGGAAGTTGTCATCCATTCCTTCCTTGAGGTTGAGTATGCCCTGTGTGATGCCGCCCTTCTTTTTCTCGTCAAGACGCAGGCTGCCGGTAGCATTGGAGTCCTCTTCCGGTTTTGCGGATTCCGGGTTCTGATCCTCATCGAGCTGGGGGATCACGTTGAACGACGCCGTCTTCTCGCGGAACAGCGGGTGATCTTCCACGCCGGACCGGGTAAAGTCGGCATCTTCCGATTCTTCGGCATCTTTCTCTTTATCCCCGGTCTCCTCATTTTCGGCAGCCTGACCGATCACGAACTCACCGGTGTATTCGGTCGTGGCCGCATCGAATCCCCCGGTCAGCTGCTCGCTGACGGATCTCAGGTTCTTTACCCTGTCCGGATCCTCCTCCGGCTCTTCCGCACCGGTCTCCCCGGTGTCACCGTTATCATCCGGCCTGAGCTCGGAAAGATCCGGCACTTCCTTTGTCGGAGCATCGCCTGAAACGACCTCTTCCGCGTCCGCAGATGCCTCTCCGGCCTCTTCCTTTCTGGAGGAAGCGAGTGAATCCAGGATACTCGTAACGGAAGGTACCGTGCTTTC